>NZ_JARWCR020000028.1:0-95410 GCF_029846695.2 Bradyrhizobium nivariense
GGGATTGCCAAGTGGAGAGAACCCTCACCCGCTACGCTCTTCGAGCGCAGCGACCTCTCCCGCAAGCGGGAGAGGTAAGGGGAGTTCGGCGCTGCTGCCGTCACTTGTCGAGCCATGCGTCCTTGAAGCCGTCATTGACGCCAATGCCCGTGGTGATCAGGTTCTTGACCTTGCAGCGCATGATGGTCGGGAATTGCAGCTCGAGCATCCAGGCCACCGGTACATCCTCGACCAGGATCTTCTGCGCCTTCTCGTAGATCTCCTTGCGCTTGGAGTCCGGCGTCGCCACCGCGCCGTCGGCGAACAGCTTGTCGATTTCCGGGTTGGAGTAACCCTCGACGTTGTTGAACACCTGGCCCTTGGCGATGGCGCTGGAGACGTAGTTGCGGCCGACGCCGAGCGCGGGATCGCCGTACTGGTAGAGATAGGTGAAGGCGATGTCGTAGTCCCAGTCGCCGATCTTCTGGTTGCCGCCGGCGACGTCGGTGGCGATGGTCTCGATATTCATGCCGACGTCCTGGAGGTTCTGCTTCACGGCTTCACCCCAGCGCTGCCAGGTCTCGCCATAGGCGAGCGGCAGAAGGCGGATCTTCTCGCCCTTGTAGCCGGCTTCCTTCAGCAGCGCCTTGGCCTTGGCGGGATCGTACGGGTACTTCGGCACGTCGTCGGTGTAGTATTTGATGGTCGAGGCCGACGGGCCGGTCGCGACCTTGCCGAGCCCGTTCCAGATCACGTCCTTGGCGAAGTCGCGGTCGACCGCATACATGATCGCCTGCCGCACCCGCTTGTCTGCGAGCGGACCCTGGCGGTTGTTGAGCCACAGCCAGGCCAGCGGCGAGAAGAACTCCCAGCCGGCGCCGGTGACGCAGGTGTCCTTCAGCTTGGAGAGCCGGGGCACGTCGAAATTCTCGACCGAGCCGCCGGGCAGCACGTCGACCTTGCCGGTCTCATAGGCCACCGAGCGCGCCGCGGCATCGGGAATGATCTGCCAGTAGATCTCGTCGAGATAGGGCTTGCCCTTCTCGTAATAGTTCGGATTCTTGACCAGGCGGATGAAAGAACCCTTCTGCCACTCCTTGAACATGAAGGGGCCGGTGCCGACAGGGGCGTTGTTATAGGGATTGGTCTTCCAGTCGGTGCCTTCATAGAGATGCTTCGGCACCATCGGCATCGAGCCGACCTCGAAGATGCCGAGGAACGGACCGAACGGCTGCTTCAGCGTGAACACCACCGTGTAGTCGTCGGGCGCCTCGACCTTGTCGACCTGCGCGAGGTTGTTGCGGGCGCGCGCATGGGTCTGCTTCAGCATCTCGAGCGAGAACAGCACGTCGGCGGCGGTGAAGGGCTTGCCGTCATGCCAGGTCACGCCCTTCCTGAGCTTGAATGTGTAGGTTTTTGCGTCCTCGCTGACGCTCCAGCTCTCGGCTAGCTCCGGCTGCGGTTCGAGCTTGGGGCTGTAGCGAAGCAGGCCTTCGAAAATGTTGCCGGACACCATCTGCACCGGGCCGTTCTGGACCATCGCCAGCATCAGGCCGGGCGGCTCGGGCTGGATCACGACATTGATCGCACCCCCCGTTTTCGGCTCTTGCGCCAGCGCCGGGGCCGCAAGGCCGCAAGCCAGGAGGAGACCAAGCAACACTCGTTTTGACATGTCGTATCTTTCTCAAGCGAGACCAGCCGCAAGCGCTTCGCACGTCGTGGCGCGCAAAGCTACGGCCGGCCCATCCCAGTCCCCATCCGGTATCGAGGCTCACATAGTCTCATTCGGCGCCGCAAGATGAAAGTCTCGACAGTGTTCGCACAAAAAATGTACAGCGCGTCCTGTTTTCACTTGATTCATTACCTTGCCATGGAGACAAGTCGGCCATGGATAACGCCACACGCTCCGAACGATCCCGCAACGCCGCGCTCGAGGCGGCGACCAGGATCATTGCGCGCGACGGACCCGGCCGGCTGACGCTCGATGCGATCGCGCGCGAGAGCGGTCTGAGCAAAGGCGGCGTCATGCATCAGTTCCGCACCAAGGAGGCCGTGCTCAAGGCGCTGCTGGAGCGGCAGATGGAGCATTTCGAGGAGTTCTCGACCCGGTATATGGCGAAGGTGAGCGCGACCTCGGCGAATCCCAATCTGGCGACGCAGCTTGCCACCGTGCGGGAAGCGGCGACATCGCCGAATTCCGCCGCGTTGGCGCTGGTCGCGGCCATGGTCGAGAATCCCGGGCTGATGGCGCTGCCGCGCGAGCGGGAGATGAAGAGGGTGGAGGCCATCAAGGCGGAGGCCGTCGATCCCGAGCTCGCGCTGTTGCGCTGGGCAGCCGCACGCGGATTATTGCTGAGCTCGCTGTTCGGCATGTCGCCGCTTGGCAATGACGAGCACCAGCAGCTGTTCGCGCGTCTGCTCGATGACGATCGGTGGCGGCCGCTGGAAAAGCCGGCCGAAAAGCCAACCAGGCCACGCGCCGCCAAATCGAGCGCGGTGTCGGCGGCAAAGGCCGCAACCCCGCGCAAAGCACGCCTGATTCGTCGTTAACGAAATCCAGCCATGAACTGCATAAAGCCGCGCCTGCGGCCAAATGCGTCAGCAGTCATTTCTGTACTTTACAAACCAACTGGTCGGTTTTATAACCGGAAACACTGAGGCGGCCCGAGGCATCTGACATGGCCCCGGACGATGCCTTGGGCCGGCGATGGTGAGCGCCGCAGCCGCGTCTGGTCCCATACGCGGCTGCGGTCCCATCGCCTTGAACAAAAGGCCTTCCCAAGGATGGCCTTTCCTGAAAGCCGCTAGAGGAGTCTGCAATGGATCGCTCGATCGCCCTGCGCGGTCTGGGAACGCTGGTGCTTTGCGCGGCCGCGGCCGGCTGCGCCACGGTCGCGCCCGTGCCCTATTCGGAGATGGCGTCCTCGGCCTACATGGCCCCGGACAAATCGGACGCCTCGGGCCGTGTGCCCTACCGCTATTCCACCCAAGTCGACTGGCGCGCATACAATAAAGTGATCCTTGATCCCGTCGTGGTCTACCGCGGGAGGGATCACCAGTTCGGCGACATGTCTGGCAAGGACAAGGCGACGCTGGCCGCCTACATGCAGAACTGTTTTGCCGAGCGGCTGCGCGGCCGCTTCGCATCGGTGCGCGAGCGCGGGCCGAACACGCTGCGGATCAGGCTGACGCTCACCGGCGCCGTCACCAACACGCCGGTGCTCGGCACGCTCTCGCGCTTCGACGTCGCTGGCGCGGTCTACAACGGCGTGCAGGCCGCGCGCGACGGCGAGGGCACCCTGACCGGCTCGGTGATCTACGGCGTCGAGATCTTCGACGCCCAGACCTCACGCCTGCTCTCGGCCTACGTCACCAAGCAATACCCGGGCGCCTACGACATCAAGGCTACCGCCGGCTCGCTCGCCGCCGCCACCGCCGGCCTCGACAAGGGCGCCGACGCGCTGATGGCGCAACTGAACTGACGCCGCAACCCAGCCAACGAAAGGTGCTGCTGATGAACTTCTTCCTTCGCTTCCTGCTGCGCGTCGCGATCACCATCGTGATGATGGCGTTTGGCGGCCAAGCCGGCGCCGCCGCGCCCGCCACGCCCACAGATCCCAGCGGCACCTGGCTCGTCGAGGACGGCCGCGCCCGCATCCGGCTGGAGCGCTGCGGGCCGTCGCGCGAGCGCATCTGCGGCTTCATCGTCTGGATGAAGGAGCCGGCCGACAAGCGCGGCCAGCCTTATCGCGACAAGGAAAATCCCGATTCAGACAAGCGCGCTCGTCCGCTGCTTGGCCATCAGCTCATCATGGGCTTGCAGGCGACGCCCGAGGGGCGGTTTGCCGGCGACATCTACAATGCCGAGGACGGCAAGTTCTACTCGGTCTCGCTGTGGCGCGAATCTCCCGACCGCCTCAAGCTCAAGGGCTGCCTGATCAAGTTCCTGTGCCAGACCCAGACCTGGCAGCAAACGCTCGACGTCCAGCCCGGCCAGCTCGTCGGCCTGACCGGCGATCTCAACGGCCCCCGCGCCGACAAGGAATGGGCGGCCGTGACGGCCCCGAAGCCGATTCAAGTGAAGGGAAAATAGCCTTTTCACCTCGCCCGCTTGCGGGAAGAGGGAGCTCTAGCGCAAGCCCGCCCGTCGGAATCCCTCCAGATAGTGCTCGCGATCGGCCTCATTGGCCCACGGCAATTGCGTCGCGATCCAATGCAGCGAGATGTTGAGCTGGGTGCGGCGGAGCTCGCCCAGCGCCATCTCCGCAAGCACCCCGTCGCCGGTCATGCCGGCAGAAACCGCGAGCACGCGGTAGGCGCCGGTGAGGTCGCCGCGGTGGCGGATCGCCTCGCGCGCGAGCGCGATGGCCTCGCCATAGCGCCGCTCGGTGAAGCGGGCATAGCCGGCGATGCCGTGATAGATCGCCAGGGACGGATCGCGCGGCGAAAGCCGCATTGCCCTCTGCGCGGCCTCGAACGAATCCTTCGGCCGCCCGGCATAGGACAGCGCCAGCGCGTAATAGCCCTGCGCCAGCGAGAAGTTCGGATTGAGTGCGAGCGCCTGCTCGAACTCGGACAGTGCGTCCGCAAGCCGTCGCGTCGAGAAGCAGACGCTGCCAAGCGCGGCGTGCGCCCAGGCGTCCTCATGGTCGCAGCGCACCGCGGCGAGCGCGGCGGCTTCCGCCACCGGCGCCACCACGGCAAGCTCGGCCCAGCCGAGATGCACGCCGAACATGTGGTTCGCCGCGAGCACCGACAGCGCCTGGCCGTAGTTCGGGTCGATCCCGACCGCGCGTTCCAGCAGCGCCCGCGCGGTCTCGTGATCCCGCCGCGTCACGCGCCAGTAATGCGACAGCGCCCGCATCAGCAGATCCCAGGCATCCAGGCTCGCAGGGGGCTTGCGATGGGCGCGAAAACTTTCCGCCGCATGGATCTGCGGCTCGATCGCCGCGACGATCGCGTTGGTGATCTCGTCCTGCACGGCGAATACGTCGACCAGCTCGCGGTCGTAGCGTTCGGCCCAGAGATGGCTGCCTGATGTGGCGTCGTTGAGCTGCGCCGTGATGCGCACCCGGTTGTCCGCCTTGCGCACGCTGCCTTCGACGATGTAGCGGACGCCGAGTTCCTCGGCGATCTGCCGGATGTGGACCGCGCGTCCCTTGTAGGTGAAGGACGAGTTGCGGGCGACCACCATGAACCAGCGCTGCTTCGACAGCGCGGTGAGGATGTCCTCGCTGATCCCGTCACCGAAATAGTCCTGTGCGGGATCGCCGCTCATGTTCTCGAAAGCGAGCACCGCGATCGCCGGACGGTCCGCCAGGGCGCGCGGCAGGGCAGGAATAGCGGGCGCCGGCGCGGCTGCCACTTCTTCCCGGACTTCGCCGACGAAACGAAAGCCCTTGCGCGGAATGGTCTTGATCAGCCGCTGGCTCGCACCGTCGTCGCCGAGCGCCTTGCGCGCAGCGTTGATCCGGCTGTTCAGGGCGGAATCCGAGATGATCCGATCGCTCCAGATCTGGCGGATCAGGTCATCCTTGCTGACCACACGGGCGCGCTGCGCCACCAGATAGAGCAGGAGATCGAACACCTGCGGCTGCAACGGCACGGCGGCTCCGCCGCAGGTGAGTTCCCGCAGCTTGCCGTCGAGCACATTGTTTTCAAAGAGAAATCGCACGTTTCTGTCGTCTCAAGCAAAAATCAAAGTCGCCTCAGGCGAAAATCAACCGTCCGCGAAAGTCAGGGGACGTCCGATGCGGCATGGTGCAGCGACCAATGAAGTGCCGGCGTTTTGGCACAACGGAGCTGTTTATGACCCAATTTGATCGCGAGGTTCATTCGATCGGCCCGGAGGTTACGGGCTTACGCATTTTCAAGTTCATCGCCTTTCTGTACGGAATTGCGGCGTATCTCGTGTTTTTCGTCACCATTCTCTACGCTATCGGCTTCGTCATGGGGCTGGTGGTGCCGAAGACCATCGACACCGGAACCGACACGCCGACGGTCGAGGCCGTCATCATCAATCTGCTCCTGATGGCCCTGTTCGCGGTCCAGCACAGCGTGATGGCGCGCCAGCAATTCAAGGCATGGTGGACGCAGTATGTCCCCAAGCCGGTCGAGCGCAGCACCTATGTGCTGTTTGCGAGCCTGTCGCTGCTCCTCCTGTTCTGGCAGTGGCGTCCACTGCCGGCAGTCATATGGGACGTCGCGAACCCGGATCTCGCTGTGACGATCGTCACGCTGTCGCTGGTGGGCTGGGTGCTAGTGTTCACCTCGACCTTCATCATCAATCACTTCGAGTTGTTCGGATTGCATCAGGTGACCAATCATCTCGTCGGCAAGGAGGCATCGCCGCCGCGCTTCAAGACGCCGCTGCTCTACAAGTTCGTCCGTCATCCGATCTATCTCGGCTTCATCATCGCGTTCTGGGCGGCGCCGGTCATGACCGTGGGCCATCTGCTGTTCGCCGCCGTGACCACGCTCTACATCTTCGTCGGCATCGCGCTGGAGGAGCACGACCTCATCGCTCTCTTTGGCGACGAGTACCGGCAGTACAAACAACGGGTGTCGATGCTTATTCCCTGGCGCAAGTCAGTATAGCTCGCGCGTGTTTCCGTCGCGTCCGCCGAAAGGAGGACGCGCGGTAGCGCTGAGGCGCGTAACGGATCTTGCCGGACTGAGCCTTCAACGTTTCTCGGGGCGAATCCCCCTCAACCCGACGCTATCAGTGCGAGCAAAGCTCGTCGCGACCCCCGCATCCGTTTTTGCCGAGTTATCGGCAAACAGGAGCGGGAGAGGAATTCAAACCTTCATCAACGGAGACGACCCAATGAAACATGTCGGAAACTGCTTCTGCGGCGCGGTCACGGTCGAGGTCACGGGCGCGCCGGAGGCGATGGGCTATTGCCATTGCCGCTCGTGCCGCTCGTGGTCGGGTGGTCCGGTGAACGCCTTCAGCCTGTGGAAGCCCGAAGCCGTGCGCATCACCGAAGGTGCCGAGAATGTCGAGACCTTCGCGAAGACACCGCTCAGCCAGCGCAAGTTCTGCAAGAAATGTGGCGGCCATCTCATGACCAACCACCCGCCGCTCGGCCTGGTCGACGTCTTCACCGCCACCATCCCCACGCTCGCGTTCGCGCCCGGCGTCCACGTCAATTACGCCGAGACGGTGCTGCCGATGCGCGACGGCCTGCCCAAGCTCAAGGATTTTCCGGCCGAGTTCGGCGGCAGCGGCGAGATGATGCAGGAGTAGCGGCGCCCTTCTCCTCTCCCGGCAAGCGGGGAGAGGAGAGATTCGCTACCTCATCCCCGCACGCCGTAATCCCTCGAGGTAATGCTCGCGATCTTCTTCCCGCAGCATCGGCAGCTCGCGCGTGATCCAGGCGAGCGAGATGCCGGGCTGGGCGCGGCGCAAGCCTTCCAGGGCGGAAGTCGAGAGCGCGGGATCCCCCGACATGCCGGCGGCGGCCGTCAGCACGCGATGCGCGCCGACGAAATCGGCGCGCTGCCGCATCGACTCGCGCGCCATCTGCACGGCTCCTTCGTAGTCACGGCCGATGAACCGGGCATAGGCCGCAACGCCGCAATAGATCGCCGCGAGCGGGTCGCGCGGGCTGAGCCGCAGCGCGCGGCGCGCGGCGGCATCACCGTCCTGCCATCGTCCCGCGTAGCACAGCGTCACGCCGTAGAAGGCGTGCGCCATCGCAAAGTTCGGATTGAGGTTCAGCGTCAGCTCGAACTCCGCCAGCGCGTCGTCGAAGCGGCGGCGGAATAGATAAGAATAGGCGAGGCCGTGATGGGCCCAGGCATCCTCACGATCGGCCTCGACCGCCGCGAGCGCCGCGCGCTCGGCGACCGGTACGGTCGCGGCCATGTCGGACCAGCCCATATGCGCGCCGAAGATGTGGCTGGTCGCGAGCAGGCCGAGCGCCTTGCCATAGGCGGGATCGAGCGCGACGGCCTTTTCAAGCAGTCCTTGCGCGGCGGCATTGTCCTCGCGGGTGATGCGCCAGTAATGCGACAATGCGCGCATCACGAGGTCCCAGGCATCCAGGCTTCCCGGCGGCTTCTGCTGGGCGCGAAAACTCTCGGCGGTATAGAGCTGCGGCTCGATCGCGGCGACGATCGCCTCGGTGATCTCGTCCTGCACGGCGAAGATGTCGGCAAGCTCGCGGTCGTATCGTTCGGCCCAGAGATGGCTGCCGGTCGAGACGTCGTTGAGCTGGGCGGAGATACGCACGCGATCGCCGCTCCGCCGCACGCTGCCTTCGAGCACATAGCGCACGCCGAGCTCGCGCGCGACCTCGTGGATGTGCACGGCGCGGCCCTTGTAGACGAAGGAGGAGTTGCGCGCGACGACGAAGAACCAGCGCAGCTTCGACAGCGCGGTGATGATGTCCTCGCTGATCCCGTCGGAGAAATAATCCTGCTCGCGGTCGCCGCTCATGTTGGTAAAGGGCAGCACCGCGATCGCCGGCCGGTCCGGCAGTGCGAGGGGAGCCTGCAGAACCTTCGCGCCGAAACGGGGCTCCGGCGCGGTCGCCTTACGCTTGGTCTCGACGTCGCCGACGAAACGAAAACCCTTGCGCGCGATGGTGCGGATCAGCGCCTGGCTCGCGCCGCTGTCGCCGACCGCCTTGCGTGCCGCATTGATCCGGCTGGTCAGAGTGGATTCGGAGACGCTGCGCCCGTGCCAGATCTTGTCGATCAGTTCGTCCTTGCTGACCACCCGGTCGCGGTTCTCCATGAGGTGGACGACGAGATCGAAGACCTGCGGCTCCACGGCAACGGGAACCTGCTCGCGGCTCAGCTCGCGCCGGTCGGTATCGAGCAGGTGATCCCGGAACAGAAACTGCACGTCGAAAACTCAGACCTCACAATGACATCAGGCAAATGATGAAATGAAAACGGATTTCGACTGAAGTCTGTGAGTCCGCCGAGGGGGCCGGCCGGTTCACCACGATCGCGTGATGGCAGCCATGCCATTTGCGGGGAGGAATGCGACTTGAGTTAGAATATGGCGGTTTCAGTCGGATTGTCGCGAGCTACGCACTGAACTGATTGCCGTCAGCGCAATCTATCACCGTCATCCTGAGCCGTCGCGTGCGCTGCTTCGCGTCGCAGGTCTCGCACCACAGCATGACGGAGGCGACAGTTTGGACGTCTGAATGTCTGGCGAATGGCGAATGTCCATTTGCCGAACAGCTCCGTGTGCGTAAGCTGACCTCACACAAAACACCAACCACGAAGAAGCGCCCATGCCCGCTTTTCACGCCTCGACCACCGTGCTCGACTCCATGCTGTTCCGCGATGCCTTCGGCACGCCGCAGATGCGGGAGGTGTTTTCAGACGTCGCGACGGTCGCGCGCTATGCCGAGGTCGAGGTGGCGTTGGCGAAGGCGGAAGCGAAGTGCGGGGTGATCCCGCAGGATGCCGCCGATCAGATCGCGGCGCGAACCGATGTTGCCGCGCTCGATTTCGATCTGTTGCGGCAGGAGACCGATGTCGTCGGCTATCCGATCCTGCCGCTGGTGCATCAAATGGTGAAGCAATGCGGCGATGCCGGCCGCTATGTGCATTGGGGCGCGACCACGCAGGACATCATGGACACCGCCGTGGTGCTGCAACTGCGCGCCGGGCTCGAGATCGTCGAACAGGACATCGCCGCGCTGCGCAAAATCCTCGCCGACCTCTCGAAGCGCTATCGCGACACGCCGATGGCGGGCCGCACCCATCTCCAGCAGGCGCTGCCGGTGACCTTCGGCTACAAGTCGGCGATCTGGCTCGCGATGTTCGACCGCCACGCCGAGCGTCTGGTACAATTGAAGCCGCGCGTCCTGGTCGGCCAGTTCGCCGGCGCCGCCGGAACGCTGGCCTCACTCGGCGACAAGGGGTTTGAGGTGCAGGACGCGCTCTGTGCCGAGCTGAAGCTCGGCGTTCCCGCCTCGACCTGGCACGTCGCGCGTGACGGCTTTGCCGAGGCCGTGAACTTCCTTGCGCTCGTCACAGGCTCGCTCGGCAAGATCGCGCTCGACATCATGATCATGGCCTCGACCGAATTCGCAGAGGTCTACGAGCCCTTCGTCAAGGGGCGCGGCGCTTCCTCGACCATGCCGCAGAAGCGCAATCCGATCTCCTCGGAACTGATGCTCGCGGCGTCCAAGGCGGTGCGCCAGCACGCCGGCCTCATGCTGGATGCCATGGTGCAGGATTTCGAGCGCGCCACCGGGCCCTGGCACGCCGAATGGATGGCGATCCCCGAGAGCTTCGTGCTGACCGCCGGCGCCTTGCACCAGGCAAAGTTCGCGCTCGCGGGCCTGATCGTGGACGAAGCGAAGATGAACGACAATCTCGCCATTAGTCGCGGCCTGATTGTGGCCGAAGCGGTCATGATGGGACTCGCGCCGCAGATCGGCCGGCAGGAGGCGCATGACGTCGTCTATGACGCCTGCCGGCTCGCCAACGAGAAAGGTCTTACGCTGGCGGAGGCGCTCTCGTCCGATTCCCGCGTCTCAAGCCGGATTGACCGTGCCACAATCGATGCGCTGACTTCACCAAAAAATTACCTTGGCCTTGCGCCCGCCATGGTCGACCGGGTGCTGAAATCGGCAACGCGTTGAAAACCAAAATGCGCAAAACCGCGTATCTTTGGTGTGTCGCAAGGCACTCGCACACTTGTGTCTCGCGATGCTAGACTTAGATTGAGCGAGAGACGTTCGGCAGAGGATCTGGCATGACTGATCAACGCATCACCTCCATCCCCATCGATCCCGTGAAGCTCGACCGGCTGGCCGAGGTGGCGGTGAAGGTGGGCCTGGGCCTGCGGCCGGGCCAGGATCTGCTCTTGACGGCGCCCGCGATCGCGTTGCCGCTGGTGCGGCGGATCGCCGTGCATGCCTACAAGGCCGGCGCCGGCATCGTGACGCCGATACTCTCCGACGAAGAGATGACGCTGGCGCGCTACCGCCACGGCCACGACAGCAGCTTCGATCGCGCCGCCAACTGGCTCTATGAGGGCATGGCCAAGGCGTTCTCCGACAATACGGCGCGGCTCGCCATCGTCGGCGACAATCCGATGCTGCTGTCGGGCGAAGATCCGTCCAAGGTGGCGCGCGCCAGCAAGGCCAATTCGATGGCCTATCAGCCGGCGCTGGAGAAAATCGTCAATTTCGACACCAACTGGAACATCATCGCCTATCCGAGCCCGTCCTGGGCCAAGCAGGTATTCCCTGACGATCCCGAGGACGTTGCGATCGGCAAGCTCGCAGACGCGATCTTCGCCGCTTCGCGCGTCGACCGCGAGGACGCGATGGGTAACTGGGCGAGTCACAATGCGGTGCTGCGCGAGCGCACCAACTGGCTCAACGGCCAGTATTTTCGCGCGCTGCAATATTCAGGTCCCGGCATCGACCTCACCATCGGGCTTGCCGACGGACACGAGTGGGAGGGCGGCGCCTCGCTGTCCAAGAACGGCATCAGCTGCAACGCCAACATTCCGACCGAAGAGGTCTTCACCACGCCGCATTGCCGGCGGGTCTACGGGCATGTCGTGAGCTCGAAGCCGCTATCCTACCAGGGCACGTTGATCGACAACATCGCGGTGCGCTTCGAGGACGGCAGGATCGTCGACGCAAAAGCCTCGCGCGGCGCGGAGGTGCTGAACAAGGTGCTCGATACCGACGAGGGCGCGCGGCGTCTCGGCGAAGTCGCGCTGGTGCCGCATTCCTCGCCGATTTCGCAGAGCGGGCTGTTGTTCTACAACACGCTGTTCGACGAGAATGCCGCCTCGCACATCGCGCTCGGTCAGTGCTATTCGAAGTGCTTCGTCAACGGCGCGCAGCTCACGCCGCAGCAGATCGCCGCGCAAGGCGGCAACCAGAGCCTGATCCACATCGACTGGATGATCGGGTCCGCCGAGACCGACATCGACGGCATTCTCGCCGACGGCAGCAAGGTGCCGGTATTCCGCAAGGGCGAGTGGGCGAAGTAACGCGTCTTGCTGTCCATCCTTCGAGACGCCCGCCGCTGGCGGGCTCAGGATGAGGTCTTGATTCGTTGCGACATCTTAGACCCTCGACATCTTAGACCCTCATGGTGAGGAGCGCCGGTTTACGGCGCGTCTCGAACCATGCAGGCCGAGCAAGTACCCTCAGGGCACCTCTTACGCCGCCGCGTTGCGCAGCATCGGGCTGTTGTCGATGCTGAAGCGGTTGAACAGCGTCGTGAACGGGCTGCCGTCGGTGGCCCGCACGATGGCGTCGGAGGCCGCCACCGCGTCGTAGAGCGCACCGACCGGATCGTTTGCCTCGGGCAGGCCGAGGCCCCTGCGGATTTCCTCGCGGGCCTCGTTGACGTCGTCCTCGCCGTCGAGTGTCGCCTCCAGCGCATCCGCCGCGCGCCGCATCTCCTGGAGGTCACCGCCGCCGGAAAATTTGAGGATGTCGAGCCAATAGGGGCGCGCCACGACGAGCTGGACGAAAGCCTCGAAACTCTCCGCAATAATTCCCGCGCGGCCTTCCGATGAGACGTAGAGCACATTCTGCGACGGCAGCAGCACGAACGCGCCGCCGGAGCCGTCACTGCCGACCTGCCGGGGGCTTTCGATGCCGTCGACGGTGAACCAGGGCTCCTCTTCGGTTGCGAAGGAGACGTCGAGGCTGCCGAGCCAGGCGACGACCTCACCCTGGGCTGTCAGAACCTCTGGAGTGAGGGGCATCGGGATGGCTCCTTCGATTGTCACTTTCGCGCACTTTGTCGCACCCCGGAAAAGAAGGGTTCATGTGCGCGAAATTGCAGGGGAATCGCGACGTTAACCGCTTCGGGTCTGCAACTTGCGGCTGATTGTCGGGGCCTGCGTAAGAAAGAATTAAAAACCGGCTACTAGCGTTCCCGCCATCTTTTGAAACAATCCGGGCCGAGACCCGGCCGGTCATATTTATATCCCCTGGGGAAACAGATGTCGCGCGCATTGATTGAAATCGGTAGTTGCAATGTGGACCTCGAACTGCGGCCGATCGAGCCGTCCTGGATCATCGAGGGCAATCCGGTGTCGCGCTCGCGCATCCTTTCCACCAGCGCCGACGGTACCGCTTCGACCATCATCTGGGCTTGCACCGAAGGGCGCTTCAACTGGTACTACGACATCGACGAGACGATCATGATCATGGAAGGATCGATCGTGCTTGAAAGCGACGGCATGCCGCCGAAGCGCTACGGCCCGGGCGGCGTCATTTTCTTCCGCGACGGCGCGCATGCCAAATGGCATGTCGAAGGCCACGTCAAGAAGATCGCCTTCTGCCGCAAGACCAATCCCGTGATGATCGGATTCCTGATCCGGGTCGTCAACAGGCTCAAGCGGATGTTCGTCGCCGCCGGCGAACGCCGCCCGGCCTCGCTGATGGGTGCCGGTTAGAGTTCAAACAGTTTCAAGGACGCTTCCCAGCGGTCACGACGGAAGAGGGGTCGGGATTCAACATCCCGGCCCCTCTTCTCGTCACGACGGCAATCCTCTTTTATGGCAAATCGAGCCGGTAGACATCGCCTGCGGTCTGCGAGAACAGCGCCGTCTTCTCGGTCTCGCTCAAGGGCGCCGCGATACGCTTGAAGGCGTTGAAGATCACCTGGTAGCTGCACTGGCCCTTGTCCGGCGGGAAATTGCTCTCGAACATCGCGCGCCTCGCGCCGAATGCCTCGATGCAAGTCTCGACATAGGGTCGCCAGGCCGCGGCAAGCTCCTCGGATGACGGTGGCCTGTCGCGCAGATGGAAGTCGTGGCCGAGCAGGCACATCGCGAGCCCGCCGAGTTTCACCACCACGTTCTCGCATTTGGCGATCTCGCGGATCGAGGCGCGCCATTGCGGAAACACCTCCTCGCGCCGCCCGGCAAAGCGGCCGACGCCGGCCGGGCCGCCGCAATGGTCGAGCACAATCCTGGTGTCGGGAAAGGCGCGGGCGAGTTCGGTCAGTTCGCCGATCTGGGGGTGAAACAGCTAGGCATCGAAGCTGAGGTTCAGCGGGGCGAGACAGGCAAAGCCTTTGCGGAAGGCCGGGTCCCGCAAAAGTCCCTTCGGCCGGTTCGCATACATGCCGGCGACGACGGGGTCCTCGTCCCAGGCCGAGGAATGCCGGATGCCGCGGAAGCGACCGTTGCCCGCCGCGATCTCGGCCTCCAGCACCGGTTTTGCGGCATCGCCGAGCAGCAGGTTGACGTGGCTGACGATGCCGGCGCAGATCGCGGCCTTGCCGTAGCCGCCGCTGGCGCTCATCGCGGCGACGCCGTTGGCGAACTCGACTTCGCCGACGGGCCGGAGCGCCTCGGGCCCGTGCGCACGATACATCGAGCGGCAGTCGACATAGACGGCGGCGATGATGTTGTGGCCGGAGGCGATATCGGCCGCCATCTCCTCGATCAGATAGCGGTGCCCGCGATTCCAGAGATGGTGATGGGGATCGACGATCGGCCGTAACGGATCGATGATCTCCTCCTGATGCAGCGCGAGCCAGTCCTCGCGCGGCTCGATGAATAGCCCGCTCGTATTGGCGGGCAGACCGCTTGCAGCCATCGGCGTTCGCTCCCTTTGTGTAGGCTTCTTGGGCCGGGAGCCTAGCATCTCGTCCTCGCACGCAGCAGCGCGCGTTGCGCAACCGCACCCGTCGTCGCGGGCACAGCGGCGCCGTCATCAACCCTTGCGCCGCTTCGCCCTCACGTCGACCACCAGTCGCCAATCGGTTGCGGCAGCCGCCTTGACCTCGCCGAGCCAGTGGAAGCGATCCTCGGTGATCTCTGTAAAGCTCCAGCGCGTCAGGTCGCCGGCCTCGGTCGTGCCTTCCTGCACGATGTCGGCATCGCGTGGACGGCCGATCTGCTGGCGGAAAATGCAGCGGCCGGGATCGAACCAGGAAATCCGCCACGCATCGATGGTCGGATCGTAGACCCGCAGCGTGGTGCCGTACCAATTGCCAGCGATCGGCAAGGCCGGGCTGCCAGCCGGGCGCGGAATGATCCAGACGTCCTGCACGGCGCGGCCCTCCAGCACCCAGCCGAAATGGATTTCGCCGGGCGCGGTGTGTTTCGTCCCATCAGGTCCATGGGCGGTGATCTCGGCGTCCCAGTCGCCGACGAAGCGGCCATAAAGCTGGAGCGCCGCCGCGTGCTCGGGGTTCGGTCCGTCCGCGTGCAATAATCTGGCAAAGTCTGTCATGTCGATCTCCTGTTGTCAGGAGATCAGCACGACCGGCCGATGGCCGACTTGGAGAAAATTGCGCAGCGCCGGCCGTCAAGTCTTGTTGGGCGACAGATGCCCTATGCCGGGATTGGGCTTATCGTTCGTTCGTCGGCTCGTCGAGCGTTCGGCGAGCCAAATGACGATGACGGAGACAATGACGAGACCCGCACCAAGCAGCATCACGCGCGAAAATGGCTCGCTCAGCACGACAGTGCCGAGCAGCACAGCGATCACCGGGTTGACGAAAGTGTAGGTCGACACCAACGAGGTCGAGACGTTTTCCAGGAGCCAGTTATAGGCGACGAATCCGATCACGCTGCCAGAGATGATCAGCCAAAGCGCCGCTGCAAGCGAAGTCAGCGAAACGTCGCTCGGCCTGAAGTTTCCGATCTCGCCTGTCAGCCAACTGATCGCGAACAACACGGCGCCGCCGATCGAAAGCTGCATGCCCGAAAGCAGGATAGCGGATGCCTGGCTCGACATGCTCCGGGACAAGACGGTCCCGGCCGACCATGACAAGGCCGCAGCCAGCAGCCAGACGACGGGAAGGATGCTGATGCCAGCCTGCTCGACGTTTTGCCACGCCACGAGTCCGACGCCGAAGAAGCCCGGCACGAGAGCGAGCAGGGCAAGGGGCCTCGGTCGCTGATCGCCGGGCAACAAGACATCGATCAGCAGGATCCAGAACGGGATCGTGGCCAGCACGATGGCCGCCACGCCCGAAGGAACCGATTGCTGCGCGAAGGCGAGTACGCCGTGGCAGCCGACAAAGAAGAGGAGCCCGCACAGGCTCGCCCTTACCCACGCCTGCGAGGATACGTTCGCGACCTCACCGCCACTCATGGCCAACAACAAGATGCCGCCACAGAACGAACGTAGCGCCATCAGCAGAAATGGCGGAATCGATTTCAGGCCCAACGTGATGGCGAAGTAGGTGGAACCCCACAGCAGGTAAATGGCCGCGAATGAGCCTATGACCAGCAACCTTTTGCTCATGATTGCTCCGATCGAAAATGATCTCGAAGCAACCAAGTCGGAGGAGGCTCATGCGTTCCGGCTTCGCGCGTCAGACGCCGTCGAGGATGATCACCGTCGGCTTCGACGGCAGCGCATCCCGCGACATCCGGAAACTGCGCTCCATGCGCCGGTCGATCTCGAACTGCTGGCCGATGCGTTGCATGAAATCGTCGAGCGGCGTGGCGAAGCGGTGCATCGGCAGCACCACCGAGGCGCGCAGCCGCTTGGTGATCTCGGAGACGCCATCGAGCGACATGGTGTAGGTGCCGTCGATCGGCACCATCACGATGTCGAGCCGCCCGATCTGGGCAAAATGGCTGTCGTCGAGCTTGTGGTGGAGATGGCCGAGATGGCCGATGCAGAGGCCCGCGACCTCGAAGATGAAGATCGAATTGCCGTCGCGGATCATGTCGGCACCGGAATCGTCGCCGAAATAGCGGCGGATGTCGGTGGTGACGTTGCGGATGAAGGTGTCGCCGATGCGTTCGGACACGATGGCCGGCTTGCCGTCCTCGCCCCAGCCATGCAGCACATGAGGAATGCGCTTGTCGGGATAAAGAGAGTAGTGCGTGCTGTGAGCCCGGTTCATGGTGACGACATCGGGCAGCCGTCCGACCTGGTAGGCGCCGCTATAGTCGGTGGCTATCCGCAAGCCGCCGGGCGTGTCGATGAAATAGGTGGAATGGCCGGCATAGGTGATCTGGACTTCAGCCGATGCAGCGGCCTGCCGGAACGCGACCGGCGTCACGCGGGGTGCCGCATTCGCCATCGCCAGGCATTCGCTGCGCTGGGGCTGCTGGGCGAGGGCAGGTGTAGCCAGCCAACCGAGAAACGCAAAAGCCGTCAGCAATGGTCGAATCATGCAGAACCGTCCGCCGCTCATCGACGATCTACTGAGTGTATCTACGAATTATCCTCGCGTCATGTGGAGCTGGGCAGCCGCGCCAACCCGCCGCTTGCCTCGATCAGTTTCACGGCCTTCTTGTCGAAAGAAACGAAGGTATCGGCTCCAAGCCAGTTGCCCTCGTGGGCGATGACGCCGTCGGCGAAATCGCCTCCGGCATCAAGGAAAGCCAATCCAGCCTCGGCTGCGGGTCGGTCGACAACCGCATTGGAGGCATTGATCAAGTGCCGGATCGAAGCCGTGATATTCTCGGCAGAAGTTTTGTAGCCTCGTGAGAGGACCCAGGCCAATTCGCACAGTGCAGGGATCGAGATGGCTATTATGTCTGCCTTCTCGAGAAGCGCTTCGGCCGCCTCGCTCTGTTCGGGATCATCTCCGACCAGAACCCGCACCAGGACGTTGGTGTCGGGTGTTATCTTCATCGCTTGCCGGCCCAGCCGTCAGCAATGACTTCGTTCATCTCCTCGATCGACAGCGACCGATCGTTCGTTTTTCCTTTCAGGAAGCCGAACGCGTCCGAAATCTTTCCGATGGGCCGAGCTGCCTTAACCTCAACTCGCCCCCCAGGAAGCTTTTCGATCGAGATCTTGTCGCCCGGATGCACACCAAGGTGCTCCAGGAGATCCTTCCGCAGCGTAACCTGCCCCTTTGCCGTGACAGTAAGCGTGCCCATGGGAGCCTCAATCCTTGATACTCGATAAGTAAGGCAATCTCGCCTTACTTTCAAGTAAAGACACCAAGCCAAGGCAGCCCCTCACTCACGTCTTGGGCTGAACTTCCAGGTGATGGCGACGAGGCTCGCCGTGATCAGGCCGCTGACGAGACCGGCGATGGGTAGCGCGAGCAGCAGCGCAGCGCTCGCAGCCCAGCCGATCGAGGAGAACGCCTCGGCGAAGGTTGCAAGCCGCGAGGAGGTCTGGCGGCGGCGGAATTGGCTGCGCCGGGCCTGCACCCGGAACCAGAGCTGGATCGCGGTGGCGGAGGCGGCACTGACGATGACCGCACCGGCGCTGACGGCGGCCTGGAACGGCGAGGCAAAGGCGAGCGCTGCGATCAGCGGGCAGAAGATGACGGCGACCGCGATCAGCACCACCTCGATCTTGGCGCGGATGACGCTGGACGGCGTCAATGGCGCGGTCGCAACCAGATCGGGCGCGTCCTCACCCGAGATCGTCAGCCAGGCAAGCCCGCCGGCGAGCTGGCCCGCCGCCATGACGATGACGGGCGTGATCAGCGTCAGCGCCGCGGAGCTGTCGGCAAAGCTGCGCCACAGCAGCAGCGCCGGCGGCACCAGATAGAGCAGCTGCATCAGGGTCTGCGAGATCAGCCAGGGATCGCGCCAGAGCAGCGAAAATTCCTTGCGCCGCAGCGCCTGCTGCCGCGATCCGCGGCGGAACGGGCGCTCCTTCGCACTTCGACGGCCGGACGCGCCATAGGCGGCGGCATCGATCGCGGTGTCTGCAAAGCGACCCGAGAAGATCGCCATGACGCTTCCGAGCAGCACGAGTCCGAGCGCCAGCAGCAGCAGCAGCGCTTCGCTGTCGCCCATCGTCGCCCGCGCCGGCCACCACCAGATGCTATCGACATCGGGCGCGTAGTCGGCCATCGTGCCGGAGGTCAGGATGGTGAAGCGCGACAGCGTGCCGTAGGACATGATCGCCGCGACCTGGAGCGCGATCACGAAGCCGGCGCCGATGATCGCGGCCAGGATCTGCGCGACAAACCGTGTCCGCGCCGGGCCGATCAAGCGGAACAGAAGGATGGTGACCGCAATCGCGATCGCCGCGGCCGACAGGCCCATCGCGACGACGACGCCGAACGCCGCCAGCCAGCGTGTGCCGCCCCCGAACACCAGCACGTCGATGAAGGGCGTCGAGAACAGCAGCGCCATCACCGTGACGGTGAGCGCGATCGCGGCGATGCGCACCGAGAACAGATTGGCCAGCGTCGCGGGCGAGGACATGATGAGGTCGAGATCGGCGCGAGCGTAAAACACCCGCGTCACCGATTCGATCGCCTGTGACAACATCAGCGTCCAGGCGAGAAAAATCGTCGCCGAGATCACGATCAGCGACGATTTGTCGAGCGGCAGTTGCAAGTCGGCGAAGCGGCCGATCACCGCCCAGGCCGGCACGTGCAGCAGCGCTGCGAAGAACAGCAGGCCGACGACTGCCGCACGCGCCCGTTTGCGCCGCCCGCCGGTCATCATGGCGAGCCATTCGCGCCAGGCGAGCCGGAGCTCGTGGCGGGCGAACCAGGAGAGCGCGGTGGCCGAGCTCATGCGGCTTCCGGAAGCGTCACCAGCGCGATGAAGAGATCTTCCAGGCTGGTGTCGGCATGGCCGTTCTGCTGGCGCAGCTCGGTCAGTGTGCCCTCGGCGACCAGGCGCCCGGCCGCGATCACGCCGATGCGGTCGGCCATGCGTTCGGCGACCTCGAGAATATGCGTGGTCATGATGACGGTGCAGCTGGCGCGCACGCGATCGCTCAGCAATCCCTTGACGTGGCGGGCGGAGACGGCGTCCAGCCCGGTCAGCGGTTCGTCCAGAATGATGAGGCGGGGATCGTGCACCAGTGCGCCGGCGAGAGCGACCTTCTGGCGCATGCCCTTGGAAAAGCCCTCGCAGCGTTCGTGCCGGTGCGGCTCGAGCCCGAGCGAGCTCAACAGCTCCTGCGCGACCGGTTCCGAGACGGATGGCGCGATGCCCCAGAGCCCGGCGACGAATTCGAGGTACTCAAGCGGAGTGAGCTTGTCATAGATCATGGGCTCGTCGGAGACCCACGCCATCACCTGCTTGGCGGCGACGGGGTTTTGGAGCGCATCGATGCCGAAGATTGAGACCGCGCCGGCATCGGGCCGCAGCAGGCCTGCGACCATGCGCAAAGTGGTGGTCTTGCCGGCGCCATTGGGGCCGACCAGCGCATAGAATTCGCCTGCATGGATGGTGAGATCGAGGCTATCGACCGCCAGGCGGTCAAAACGCTTCGTTAACCCCAGGACTTCGAGCGCCGAGTCGTCCGGCTTCATGACGGCCACCTTGCGGTTTTGCATCGCTCGCGACCATGAGCCGAAGATATTTCGGCACCGTGAATCGCGCTGCCGCAAATTGCGTCATCCGGATTGGACTAAAGGCAAGTCACCGTTTGTTGACAGCGCTTGGCGGTTCAGGCTGAATTGGCGAAGGGACGAATGGCGCGAACGCAGCGAAACGACTGCGTAGCGACTGAACACAAGATGCGGCAAGGCGGTCAGGAAGAACCGCCGGTTGTATCGGGAGGATGCGCGGCGATGCTGGATTTCGTTCAGCAGCTGGTCAGCGGTGTCGCGCTCGGCTGCGTCTACGGCCTGATCGCGCTCGGCTTCGTGCTCGTCTACAAGGCCACCGAGGTCGTCAATTTCGCCCAGGGCGATTTGATGATGCTGGGCGGCTTCTTTGCCTTCACCTTCATCGGCATGATGGGCCTGAACTACTGGGTCGGCTTTGCCGGGGCGGTAGCCGCCATGGCGCTGTTCGGCATGCTGGCCGAGCGCGTGGTGGTGCGGCCGATTCTCGGCTATCCGCAATTCTCCATCATCATGGCCACCATCGGGCTCGGCTATTTTCTGCGCTCGGTCTCCGGCATGATCTGGGGCACCGACGATTTCAAGATCGACACGCCGTTCAGCCAGGGCGTGCTCCGGATCGGCTCGCTGGTGCTCGCCGATGACAAGCTCTCGGTGATCGCGGCGACGGTCATCCTGTGCACGCTGCTCTGGCTGTTCTTCAACAAGACCACGCTCGGCACCGCGATGCGCGCCAGTTCCGAGAACATGCTGGCAGCCTATTACATGGGCATCCCGGTCAAGCGCGTGGTGTCGATCGTCTGGGCGATCAGCGCGGCGGTTGCGACCTGCGCCGGCGTGCTGCTGGCGCCGATCACATTCATCCATTCCAACGTTGGTCTCGTGCTCGGCCTGAAGGCGTTCCCGGCCGCCGTGCTCGGCGGCTTCGGATCGATCCCCGGCGCGGTCGTCGGCGGCGTGCTGATCGGCGTGATCGAGAGCATGGCCGGCTTCTATCTGGCCGAGGGCTGGAAGGACGTCGCGCCCTATATCGTGCTGCTCGCCGTGCTCCTGCTCAAGCCCGAGGGCCTGTTCGGCCGTCACGTCCGCAAGAAGGTCTGAACGCCATGCGCTTCCTGTTCAAGACCGACTATGAAGACGACATCAGGCTGTTTCCGCACTCGGGCTACGTCGTTTCATATGGTCTCTTGCTGGCCGTGCTGCTGATCGCGCCCTATGCGCTCTCCAGCTATCTGATGAGTCAGCTCGTCTTCGTCTGCATCTATGCGACCGTCGGCGTAGCGCTTCTGATTTTGACGGGCTTCACCGGGCAGGCCTCGCTCGGGCATGCCGCGTTCCTCGCGATCGGCGCGTACACAGCGGCCTATTTGCAAAAATATGGTGTGCCGTTCCCGGTCTACTTTCTCGCCGCCGGGCTCCTGACCGGACTGATCGGCGCGCTGGTCGGCTTTCCGGCGCTACGGCTTCAGGGCATCTATCTCGTCATCGCCACCATCTCCTTCGCCTTCATCGTCGAGGAGATCCTGGCGCGCTGGGAAAGCGTCACCAACGGCAACGAGGGCATGCGGATCAAGGCGGTGTCGCTGTTTGGGATCACAGTGTCGCGCGACAGCCCGACCTTCTATTTCCTCTGCCTCGCCGTGCTGGTGCTGACCATCGTCGGCACGCTCAATTTGCTGCGTTCGCCGACGGGGCGCGCCTTCGTCGCGATCCGCGACAGCGAGACCGCGGCGCGCAGCATGGGTGTCAACGTCGCGCTGTACAAGGTAAAGTCCTTTGCGATCTCGGCGGCGATCACCGGCTTCGCCGGCGTCTTGTTCGCGCACAAGCTCTCCTTCATCTCGCCGGAGATGTTCACGCTCCAGCTCTCGATCGAGTTCATCATCGTAATCCTGATCGGCGGCACCTTCAGCCTGCACGGCGCCGTGCTGGGCGCGATCTTCATCGTGATGATCGATCCGTTCCTGACTTACCTCAAGGACGACATGCCCGGCATTATCGCCGGCATCGCCGCCACGTTCGGAGCAGGCACGCAAGGCGCAGCCAACATCCAGTCCAAGGTCGCGGCCTTTGCCTCGCTCAACGGCCTGAAAGGCGCAATCTACGGCATCATCATCGTATTGTTCGTGCTGTTCGAGCCGCTCGGGCTCTATGGCCGCTGGCTGAAGATAAAGCTCTTCTTCCAGCTGTTCCCGCTCTACAAGCGCGCCACCTTCAAGCGGCAGAAGATCTACGTGAAGTCGGAGCGCAACCGATGAGCTATTTTCGCGCCGAGAATTTGTCGCTGCATTTCGGCGGGCTGAAGGCCGTCGATGCGGTGTCGTTCGCGGTCGAGAAGGGCGAGATCCTCTCGATCATCGGCCCGAACGGCGCCGGCAAGAGCTCGATCTTCAATCTGATTTCGCGGATCTACCGGCCGACCTCGGGCCGCATCTACTTCGAGGACCAGGACATCACGGAGCAGCCACCCTACGATATCGCCCGGCTCGGCATCGCCCGCACTTTTCAGAACATCGAGCTGTTCGAGAATGCGACCGTGCTGTCGAACCTGTTGGTCGGGCGCCACCGCCATTCCACCACGCAGCTCTGGCAGGAGCTGCTATTCCTGCCAAGCGTGCGCGCCAACGAGAAGGTGCATCGCCGCAGGGTGGAGCAGGTGATCGAATTCCTCGATCTCGAGCCCTACCGCGACAAGCTGATCTCGGGCCTGCCTTACGGCGTGCGCAAGGTGATCGAGCTGGCGCGCGCGCTGTGCTCGGAGCCCAAGCTGATCCTGCTCGACGAGCCGTCGTCGGGCCTGAACGTGGAGGAGACCGATGACATGTCGTTCTGGATCCGCGACATGAAGGGCGAGCTTGGCGTCACCGTGCTGATGGTCGAGCACGACATGTCGCTGGTCAACCGCGTCTCCGACCGCGTCATCGCGCTGAACTATGGCCGGGTGCTGGCCATGGGCTCGCCCGCCGAGGTGCAGCAGCATCCTGACGTCGTCGCCGCCTATCTGGGAGCCTGACGCGATGGACGCCGCCGTCACACCCGAGACCATCCTGAAGCTTTCCAACATCGAGAGTTATTACGGGCCGATCATGGCGATCCGCGGCATCTCGCTGGAGGTGCCGCGCGGCCGCATTGTCACGCTGCTGGGTGCCAACGGCGCCGGCAAGACCACGGTGCTGAAGACGATCTCGGGCATTCTCGATCCGCAGAAGGGCGCCATCGAGTTCATGGGCAAGCCGATCCAGCGCATGGAGGCGGACCGCATCGTGCGGCTCGGCCTGAGCCACGTGCCGGAAGGGCGCGAGGTGTTCCCGTTCCTCTCCGTGCGCGAGAACCTGATGATGGGGGCCTATCCGCGCCGGGATCGCGACGGCGTCGCGGAGGATCTGGAGCGCGTCTACGGCTATTTTCCGCGGCTGAAGGAGCGCATCAACCAGCCGGCTGGCCAGCTCTCCGGCGGCGAGCAGCAGATGCTGGCGATCGGCCGCGCGCTGATGAACCGCCCGACGCTCTTGCTGCTCGACGAGCCCTCGCTCGGGCTGTCGCCGATCCTGGTGAAGGAGATTTTCACCATCATCCGCCGGGTCAACGAGGAGCAGGGCATGTCGATCCTGCTGGTCGAGCAGAATGCCAAGGTGGCGCTGGAGACGGCGCATTACGGCTATGTGCTGGAGATCGGCCGTATCGTGATGAACGACACCTGCGACCGCTTGATGCATTCCAAGGACATCCAGGAATTCTACCTTGGCGCCAAGGAAGCGGGCGCACGAGGCGAGCGGCGCTGGAAAAAGAAGAAGACTTGGCGTTAGAGGAAGACTTGGCGTTAAATGGACTAACCCATCCGCAACAATAGACCGCCGGCAAGGCAGGCAGCGGAGGGCAAGGCAAGGAGGGAACGCGCATGGCCCGACCGGCGGTGCTGACGGTCGCCGACACGATCGCAAGGAGCTTCTTGCGCGCGGCGGAGACGCGTGGCGACAGGCCCGCGATCCGCGAAAAGAAATTCGGCATCTGGCAGCCCACCAGCTGGCGCGAATGGCTGGAAATATCGAAGGAGATCGCCTACGCGCTGCACGCCACCGGCTTCATGCCCGGCGATGTCGCCTCGATCATCGCCAATGCCGTGCCCGAATGGGTCTATGCCGACATGGGCATCTTGTGCGCCGGCGGCGTCTCCTCCGGAATCTATCCGACCGATGCATCGTCCCAGGTCGAATATCTCCTCAACGATTCCCTGACCAGGGTGATCTTCGCCGAGGACGAGGAGCAGCTCGACAAGATCCTCGCCTGTCGCGCGCGCTGTCCGAGCCTGCAAAGGATCATCGTGTTCGACATGGAAGGCCTCAGCGGCTTCTCCGACGACATGGTGATGTCGCTCGACGAGTTTCGCGCGCTCGGCCGTAACCACATGGTCGGCCGCGAGACGCTGTGGCAGGACATGATCAACGGCCCCAGCGCCGGCGATCTTGCCGTTCTCGTCTATACGTCCGGCACCACCGGGCCGCCCAAGGGCGTTATGCACGCCAACCGCAGCGTCACCCATCAGATGTGGCACGCCAACGACTTCATTCCGGCGCGGGAGGACGAAGACCGACTGATCTTCCTGCCGCTCTGCCACGTCGCCGAACGCGTCGGCGGCTATTACATCTCGGTCGCGCTCGGCTCGGTGATGAATTTTGCCGAAAGTACCGAGACCGTGCCGGACAATCTTCGTGAGGTGCAGCCGACCATCTTCCTCGCGGTGCCGCGGATCTGGGAAAAATTCTATTCCGCCATCACCATTGCGCTGAAGGATGCGACGCCGTTCCAGCAATGGGTCTACCGCCGCGCCATCGACATCGGCTACCGCATGGTCGATTGCAGGATCGAAGGGAAAGCGCCGCCGCTGTTGTTGCGCCTCGCCAACAGCCTTGCCTACCGGCTGGCCTTCCGCAACATTCGCCGCACGATCGGGCTCGACCGCTGCCGCATCGCCTTCACCGGCGCGGCGCCGATCGCACCGGAGCTGATCCGCTGGTATCTCGCGCTCGGCATCGACATCCACGAGCTCTACGGCCAGACCGAGAATTGCGGGGTCGCCACCATGATGCCGGCGGAGCGGATCAAGCTCGGCTCGGTCGGCACCGCAGTGTCCTGGGGCGAAGTGGCGCTATCGCCCGACGGCGAGATTTTGATCAAGGGCGATTTTTTGTTCATGGGCTATCTGAACCAGCCCGAGAAGACCGCGGAGGCCATCGACCATCGTGGCTGGCTGCACACCGGCGACGTCGGCACCATCGACAATGAGGGCTTCGTCCGCATCACCGACCGGATGAAGGACATCATCATCACCTCCGGCGGCAAGAACATCACGCCGTCCGAGATCGAGAACCTGCTGAAATTCTCGCCCTACATCTCGGATGCCGTGGTGGTCGGCGACAAGCGGCCGTACCTCACTTGCCTCGTGATGATCGACCAGGAGAACGTCGAGAAGTTCGCGCAGGACCACGACATCCCCTTCACCAATTATGCCAGCCTGTGCCGCGCGACGGAGATCCGGGACCTGATCTGGCGCGAGATCGAAGGGGTCAATGCCAATTTCGCCCGCGTCGAGACCATCAAGAAGTTCTATCTGATCGAACGCCAGCTCACTCCGGAGGACGAGGAACTGACGCCGACCATGAAGCTGAAGCGCGGCTTCGTGAACAAGCGTTATGCCGCCGAGATCGACGCGATGTATCGCGCCCGGGCGGTGGCTTGAGACGTATGACCTGGAAAAGCGGGAAGCCGGTTTTCGGTAAAGGGTCATACGCAGAATAGAAGCGAAGGGGTGATGGCCCCGCCCTTCGCGTGATATGGGCCCCAAGGAGAGGAGACGTCAATGTCGAGATCGTTGAGAGCGTTCGGCTTTGTGGTAGGCGCGGTGGCGCTCACCAGTCTGCCGGCCGCGGCGCAAACCAAGGTCACCAATGAAGGCATCTCGGCATCCGAGATCGTCATCGGCACCCATCAGGATTTGTCGGGCCCGATCAAGGTCTGGGGCGTGCCGGTGTCCAACGGCATGAAGATGGCGGTCGAGGAGATCAACGCGGCCGGCGGCATCCAGGGACGCAAGATCAAGATGGTCCTGGAAGACAACGGCTACGATCCGAAGAAGGCCGTGCTCGCCTCGCAGAAGATGGTCGAGCGCGACAAGATCTTCGCGATGATCGGTCCGATGGGCTCGCCGACGGTGCTTGCCGCGCAGGACATCCTGTTCGACGCCGGCGTGCTCCAGCTCTTTCCGCTGACCGCCGCCGAGTTCACTTTCAAGTTCGACCCGGCCAAGCCGCAGGAGCGGCTGAAGTTCAACAACCTCCTGCCTTACGTCGAGAGCACGCGCGCCGCGCTCAAATACATGGTGGAGTGGAAGAACTTCCAGAAGCCCTGCATCATGCATCAGGACGACGAGTACGGAAAGAACGTGCTTGACGGTTTCAACCAGCAGCTTGCCGTGATGAAGGTGCAGCCGGCTTCGGTGACGAGCTACAAGCGCGGCGCCTCCGACTTCAGCGCGCAGGTCGCCAAGATGAAGTCCGACGGCTGCGATCTCGTCGTACTCGGCACCGTGATCCGCGAGACCATCGGCGCGATGACGGAAGCCAGGAAGCTCGGCTGGAACGTCACCTTCCTCGGCGCCACGCCGACCAACGTGCTGGAGGTGCCGACGCTCGGCAAGGAGGCGGTGGAAGGGCTGTATGCGGCGAGTGGCTTCGAGATACCCTATGAGGACACGGCCAAGGGCAAGGTCCACGACTGGCTCATCAACTACAAGAAGATGTTCAACACCGACGCCAACACCCAGGCCATCATCGGCTACAACGCGGTGATGACGTTCGCCTTCTATGCGGACAAGGCGGGCAAGGACCTGACCGGACAGAAGATGCTGGCCTCGCTGGAGGCGGGCGACAAATTCCTCGACATCTTCAACTCGCCGCCGACCAAGTTCTCCAAGACCGACCACCTCGCCAACACCATCACCCAGGTGCAGCAGGTCAAGGGCGGCCGCTGGGTTCTGGTGAAGGACAATCTGATGTTTTGATGTCTCTTAGCCTCTCCCCGTAAGAACGGGGAGAGGGAGGGGAGGCAGCTTACGATCCCCCACCCGCGGTGCCCGAGTTCACCGGGGCCAGCTCGTCTTCCCGGCAACGCCAGCCGTCGGCGGCCTTCACAAACGCAAAAGTGCGCTGGATCCTGAGGCGGCGTGTGACGTTGAAGGCGTCTGCGGAGCGCTCCTTGTTGCCGACACCCGGCTGCGGACGACCCGTTCTGGCGTCCCAGCAGGTGCCCGTGCAGGTGGTGGCGATCTTGCTACAGGTGGCGAAGGGCGCCAGCACGGCCATCTCGATTTCGCCGGTGACCTGCGCCTCCTGCCCGGTCATCTGGCTGTCGAGCGCGTAGACGCGGTTGATGCGGAGGAAGTTGCCGCAGGAATTGGCGGCGTGGATTCGCGCGGCGCAGAAGTCGACGGCGTCGGTGTCGGGCGAGCGGGCTGCGACCTGCCGGCCGAACACCTTCTTCGGATCACCTTTCGCCGCGCCAATCTCGTCGGCCTTGTGCTTCAGATAGCCGGCTAGACAGTCCTCCGCGGACTCGAGCTCCCCGAGCGGCACGTTCTCCTTGCCGACCAGATTGCATTTGCGATCGCGCTCCCGCGTCCACCGGCCATATTCGGCGAAGGCAAAGCGTGCCGCGGTCGGATCGAGCTTGCCGATCAGGCCGAGCACCTGGCTGTTCAACTCGGTCTCGGCAAGCGCCAGCGACGGGTCCGCACAGATCAGCGCGCCCGCGGCGGTGTTGGCCGCGAGACAGTCGAAATCCGAATCGCGCACGATCGCGGCGCGCTCCTCGGTCACCTTGAGAAGACATGCCTTCACCCGGTCGAAATCGTCGGTGCGGATCGCGGTCTGGCCGACGATGCCGCAACCGAGGTTGCGCTGGCGGATCCAGATCGCGTTCTCCTCGATTCCAGGCAGGCGATCGGGCAGACGGGCAAGTCGCGCCTCGATTCCCGTGCTCAGCTTCTCGGCGGCGGCGGCAAGCTCGGCATCACCGCAGAACAATTGATTGCCGGGGTCGCGGATCTGCTGGCAGTTGTTCCTGGCGAACAGCGGCAGCCTGTCGGCGACGGAGCGGCTGGATTGCGCGAAGCCTGGTGCCGCCGGCAAGGCCAGCAGCGCAAGCACAGTCAGCACGATGAACCGCATTCCAGTCGCCCCCGCATAGCCGCAGCCATGCTAGCGTCCCGGATCGCGCGGCGAAATGGCTTTGTGATGGGCGGTTGGGCTACGAGACCACTGCAATCAACGCGCCTCGGCGGCGACCATCGAGAACCGCACGGGTTCGTCGACATATTTCATCACGGCCGACTGGTAGAGCACGAACAGCGGCTGGTAGCTCCGTGCAGCGTCGTCCTCGACCATCGCCATGCGGCGGTTGTCGAGCATCAGCCAGTGGCCGTCGAGCCGTGCGGCGGCAACCGCATGCTCTTCGCCGGCGCGGCTGTCGCGCACCACGACGATGCGGAGGTCCTCGGTGGCAACGCCCGCGAGCCGCAACGCGGCGAGCTTGGCAATGGCATAGTCCTCGCAATCGCCGGCGCCGCGCGCGAAGGTCGCGAGCGGCGAGCTCCAGACATCCTCGGGACCGTCATTGGCGGCCCGGATGGCGAGGTTGATGGCACGATTGGTTTCGCCCAGCCGGGCGCGGCCGTCACGGCCGCGGGCCTGGTCGACGATGGCGAGTAGTTTCAGCGCGGCGGGCGAAGCGCAATTGTCCCGGTCGCCGTCGCACAGCGCGAGCTGCACCATGTCGTCGTCGAGCCTGGACTTCAGCGCAAGCCATTTCTGTTGCAGGCTGCCGGCGGAGATGGCGAAGGCGAACACGCCGAACGGCTCGGCGGATTTGCGCACGAGGACACCGGCTCCCGGCGACAGCAGCGTGCCGGCACGAAGCTCGGCGGTCGATCCGAGCAGGATCAATCCGCACAGCACAAGGATTGCGCGCCAGGCGCGCGAGCAAGCAGCGGTCTCCATCTGACATCCCCTTCCGGCTTCGCCAGGTCCCCTCGACCTGAACGTGCCGGGCTTTGTTGCTTTCGCGGAGATAGTGCGAGACGGGCCGTTTTGTTCAGCTTAACGCGCTCGGCTGGGGTCCCAAAACCGGGGAACAGGCTGAAACCGGCCTGGCCAAATCGCGTAAAATTTTACGAATCGGGGGGTAGGTAGGGCCCGCCTGGCGCGAAATGGAACCAATTGCGGGTATTGGTTGCGCCGCCGCCGATTCCGCGCCCTATGGCTAACGAACCCGTTATTTCGCGGGTTCTGTTAATTGGATCACAGATTTGGCTCCGTATTTGCCGCAGTATGTTGCGGGGCACCACGAAGGAAAGATGACACAAGTATTCGCTGTACAATTTATACGGTCGAATACGTAGGAGTACCGAAAATGGGCTCAGATAAGCAAAGGCTTACTTACAGATATTTCCAAAAATGCGCTGCTTCCTCTAGAAGGACGTGGCGGGCGGGGGCGCCGACCGCTTGGTGATGCGAAATCACACAAGCAATAGATGGTTCCGCTAAGGACTTGGTAATGATAAGCAAGCTTAAGCGGTCGATACTTACTTAGATTTTAACTCCTTTTTTTGGTGCCCGGTTGAATTACGCTGGCAAATTTGACGCCGCGATTTCCTTGGACGGCGAGGGTTCCCATTCGCCCGCCGACGCCCATGTCGATTCCTTTACGGCCAAGCCTATTATCGCCAAGGCGCATGGTCACGTGCCCGAGGGTGCGTTCGTTGTTCCCGATCCGAACCTGATCTTCAACGGCGAGTTCAAGCGCGCAGGCAGCGATCTCGTGCTGTCCCACGACTGTCACGAGTTTGTCGTTCACGATTATTTCAGGGGCGAGAAGCGCGCGGCGCTCTCGTCGCCGGATGGCGCGCACCTCACCGGCGACATCGTCAACGCGCTCACGGGCCACGTCCAGTATGCCCAGGCCGCATCCGGCATTGCCGCCGCCCAGGTCATTGGCCACGTCACCAAGCTCTCCGGCAGCGCGACCGCGATCCGCAACGGCGTCTCTGTCATCCTGAACAACGGCGACAACGTCGAGAAGGGCGACGTGGTCTCGACCGGTGGGGACTCGACGCTCGGCATCACCTTCATCGACGGCACGGTGTTCGGCCTGTCCTCCAATGCGCGGATGGTGCTGAACGAGATGGTCTACGACCCCAACGGGTCGAACAATTCATCGCTGCTCAGCCTGGTCGCGGGCACCATCACCTTCGTTGCCGGCGAGACCGCTAAGCACGGCGACATGAAGATCGACACGCCGGTCGCCACCATGGGCATCCGCGGCACGGCGGTGCTGAGCCAGATCCACTTCGTCGTTCCCGCCGGTGGCGGCGATCCGCAGCCGGAGGCGAGCTTCCAGGTCCTGGTCGAGCCGAACGGCACGACGGGCTCCTACATCCTGTTCGACAAGGTCACGCTGCTGCCGATCGCGACGGTCAACCAGGCCGGCCAGATGATCCAGATCAGCGGCGGCAACGTCTCGATCAGCAATGCGCTGATGTCACCGGACATCCAGAAGCTGATCACGGACGTGTTCACGCTGAAGTTCACGGACAACAACAGCAACACCAAGCTGACCACGAACTTCACCGACTCGATCACGCAGAACGGCAACATTGTCGTGATCAAGACGGACACCGGTGCCACCGCGACCGCGACCTTCACGAATCTCAATCCGCCGGGATCGCAGGGGGACGGCCATGATCCGGCGACCAGTACCCGCATTCCCGGCCCGCCCGATGCGCGCAGCCTTGATCTCAACGGCAATGTGAAGACGGCATTCGCGCTGACCGAGCACGCGAACGCGACCGGCGACCGCGCGGACGCGACCGGCGACACCGTGGGTCCCGACACGATCATCTTCCGGATCACCTTCGTCGACCAAAACCTGGGCGACCACCCGACGGTGTCGGTGAACCTCGCTGACGCACCAAACTACGTCTACATGGACGCCGACCATCACGACGTCACCGGCTCGCTCAGCGCACTCCAGAAGCAGGACATCGCGGCAACGCAGACCCAGATCAGCGTCGCCGCGGCCGCCGGTAACAACAACAACGGTTCGGCGGACCTGACCTACACGATCCCCGACCACGTCTTCGACTTCCTTGCTGCGGGTGAAACGCTGACGCTGACCTACAAGGTCCGCATCAACAACAATTTCGCGGTCAACCCCGAATCTACCTACATTCCGATCTCCATCACGATCACGGGCACCAACGACAAGCCGGTGATCACCACCAGCGTTCCGATCATCATCTTCGAAGGCGGCACCAGCGTGCCGGGTGGCCCGCTCACCAGCGATGTTCCGACGACGGGCACGCTGAGCTTCGACGACGTCGATCTCACCGACAAGCATACGGTCTCGGTGGCGTTGACCAGCGCGACCCTGCCTGATGGCACCGTTCCGCCAGGGCCGCTCGCGGCGTTCCAGAGCGCGATGTCGGTCGCGATCGCGGCGGGCGCCGACAGTACCGGGGACGGCACCGGCACCATCAACTGGTCGCTGGCCGACCTGCCGGTCTATCTCGCCGACTTCATCCCCAAGGGTGAGGTGCTGACGCTGGTCTACACCGTGACGGTCACGGACTCGCAAGGCGCCACCTCGCAGCGGACCATCACCGTCACGATTACCGGCACCGACGCCGCCGCGGTGGTGTGGATCGCGACCGACAAGGCCGGCGCTCCCTCCGGCGGGTTCTGGAAGGACGCCGCGAACTGGGAAACAGGCACCGTCCCGACCATCGACGACGACGTCATCGTCATCACCGATCAGCTGCACGGGCTGACGCCGTCCTATCCGGTGACGATCGACACGGCTGCTTATGCCAAGTCGATCACGATGAACGATTTCGGCGGCCCACCGCCGAAAGTGATCAATCAGAGCACGTTGACGGTCGCCGGTGCCCTCAACATGAGCGCCGACTCGATCTTCACCAATGCCTTGTCCGGCACGGTGTTCGTCGGCGGCAAGGCCGAGATCCTGGATACGGCCCTGCTCACCAATGCCGGCCATCTCATCCTCGAGGGCGGTGGCGATTTCGCAAGCGGCACCACGATCACCAATTCCGGCGTGCTCGAACTGTTCGGTGGCACGCTGAAGACGCTGGCCGGGATCCACAATGCCGGCGGCACGCTGAAGGCCGATATCGGCACGACGCTGATCGTCGATGCCGCAACAGTCGATGGCGGCACCGTCACCATTCTCGGCACGCTGGATCTCGACGGCACCAGCGTCCTCGAGAACGGCACGCTGAACAATTCCGGTGCGGTCAACGTCAACGGCACGGCAGAATTCGCGCATGAGACCGTCGCCAACGCATCCAGCGGCACGATCAAGGTGCTGGCGAACGGATGGCTGACCATCGACCAGGGTTCCAGCGTCGCCAACAACGGCGCGGTCACCATCGATGCCAGCGGCAAGCTGACGGTGAATGGCGCTACGATCAGCGGTGCCGGGACTGTCACAGACAACGGCGAGATTGACCTGGCGGGTAACGCCGTGCTGAGCGGCGGCGTGCTGAAGAACAACACGGCGTTCAATGTCAGCGGCGCTGGCAACGCGCTGGATGGCGAGACCGTCACCAATGCCGGCACGATCGAAGTGCTGGCGGGCGGTGCGCTCGCGATCGACCAGGGCTCTACCGTCGACAACACCGGCAACGTCACGGTCGATGCAACCGGCAAGCTGACGGTCAATGGCGCCACGATCAGCGGCGCCGGTACGGTCACGGACAATGGCCAGATCGACCTGACCGGTAGCGCGGTGCTGACCGGCGGCATCCTGAAGAACAACGCCACTCTCAGCGCCAGCGGCGCCGGCAATGCGCTGGACAATGAGACGATTACCAACAGCTCGACCGGAACGATCGAGGTGTTCTCGGGCGGCGCGCTGACGATCGACCTGGGTTCGAGCGTGGCGAATGCCGGCAACGTCACGGTCGATAACAACGGCAAGCTGACGGTGAACGGCGCCACGATCAGCGGCGCGGGGACGGTCACCGACAATGGCGAGATCGACCTGACCGGCAACGCGGTGCTGACCGGCGGCATCCTGAAGAACAACGGCGCCTTCAAGGTCAGCGGCGCCGGCAATGCGCTGGACAACGAGACGATTACCAACAGCTCGACCGGCACGATCGAGGTGCTGGCGAACGGCGCGTTGACCATCGACCAGGGCTCAAGCGTCGACAACACCGGCAACGTCAAGGTCGATGCGACCGGCAAGCTGACGGTCAATGGCGCCGCGATCAGCGGCGCCGGTACGGTCACCGACAATAGCGAGATCGACCTGACCGGCAACGCGGTGCTGAGCAACGGCATCCTGAAGAACAACGCAGCCTTCAAGGTTAGCGGCGCCGGCAATGCGCTGGACGGCGAGAGCGTCACCAATGCCGGCACCATCGAAGTGCTGGCCAATGGCACGCTCGCGATCGCTCTGGGTTCGACCGTCGACAATTCAAGCGGCAACGTCACCGTCGACGGCAATGCCGCGCTGATGCTCGACGACGCCACGATCAGCGGCGGCGCCGTCAAGGGCGCGGGCACGATCCACGTCACCGGCGCCAGCAAGATCGACGACGGGGCCACGGTCAGCATCAGCACCATCACGGCCGACGCCGCGCTGACGCTGGATGGCGTCACCGTCTCCGGCACTGATATCACCGACAAGTCCAGCATCGCGCTCGCCAACACCGTCGAGCTCAAGGACGGCGCAACGATCCAGGGCGCTTCCGCTGTGTCCAAGGGCGCGATCACCAACAACGGTACGCTCGAGATCGCTGGCGCCGCGACGCTGCTCAACGACGTCGTGATCAACACCGGCCATATCATCAAGATCGACGATGGCCAGACGCTGACGCTGTCCGGCACCGAGATATCAGGCGGCACCATCAACAATTACAGCGGCGCACTCGGGGGCACGATCGACGTCACCGGCGACAGCACGATCGACGGCAATGCGACGCTGAACAAGGGCGCCATCACGGTCGAGAGCGGCTACACGCTGAGGTTCGGCGACGCGACCGTTGCAGGCACTGCGATCGCTAACCACGGCGCCGTCAAGGTCGATGCAAGCAAGACGTTGGCCTTGAACGGTGCGAGCCTGACCGGTGGCGCGCTCACCGTCTCCGGCACGCTGGACTCGACCGGCACGACCAAGGTCACCAATGCGTCCATCGCCAACAATGGCCTGATCGAGGCGCTTGGCGGCCTGCTGACGCTTGCCGCCACGACATCAGCCAGCATCGCCAATGCCGGCACCCTTCAGGCGAAGGGCGCCGAGCTCGACGTCGACCACCAGGCCGTCACCAACACCGGCACGCTGGCCGCGATCAACGACGGCACCCTGAAGCTGATCGGGATGACGGTGACCAACACCAATGGCACGGTGTCGGTCGAATCAGGCTCGACGCTCGACCTGCAAGGCGCGACCATCGACGGCGGAACGGTTACGATCGCCGGCATGCTGGAATCGACCGGCACGAGCGCTATCGACAACGCAGATATCACCAACACCGGCACGATCTCCGTCACCAGCGGTACGCTGACGATCGACCCGGCCACCGTCCACGCCATCACCAACCATGGCCTGATCCAGGTGAGCGGTGGTGAGCTCGACATCTCCGGCGAAGATATCTCCAATACCGCGGATATCAAGGCGATCAACTACGGTACGCTGAAGCTGGCAAACGTCACCGTCAGCAACAGCATTACCGGAGCGATCACGGTCGACGGCACCTCGAAGCTCTATCTGACCGACGTCTCGATCAACGGCGGCGGCCTCGGCAATGCCGGCAATCTCTACAGCGTCTCCGGCAACAACACGGTCACCGGCGGTGTCACCAACACCGGCGCCATCGAGGTCCAGGCCGGCACGCTCAACCTCTCCGGCGGCCTCAGCGGCGTCGGCTCGCTGATCATCGACGACGGCGCGACGCTCGAGCTTGCGGGGGCGACAGCGCAGACCGTCACCTTCGCCGGCGGCGCCGATACGCTCCAGCTCGACAAGGTCGCCGGCCAAAGCTTTACAGGCACCATCGCGGGCCAGTCGACGAAGGGCGGCACGTTCACGATCACGGGTGCGGCCGACATCACCAGCGCAAGCGGCGATGCGCTCGACTTCACCGCGTCGGGTGGCGCGCCTGCGACGCCCGCCAATATCATCCTCACGCCTGCCGGCGCGCTCACGGGCGCGGTCAACGGCGTCGTCGTCACCCAGGACGGCACCGGTGATATCTCGCTGACCGCGACCGGTGACATCAAGGGTCTTGCCGGCAATGGCATCACGCTGCGCGACAGCGCGACCGGCTCGGGCAATATCACGGTCAACAACGCCACCGGCACGGCGACCGGCACCGGCGCGAATTCGATCGGCATTCTCGTCGAGAATTTGAATGCCGCCAATGACGGCGACATCTCGATCACCCAGCTCGTCGGCGTCGCGGGCGGCGCTTACGGCATCGACGCGGTCACCCAGGGCGGCGGCGATATCGCCATCCACGCTGGCGGCACCATCACGGGGAGTTCGGTCTACGGCATCCGGGCGCGCAGCTACGGCGCAGGCAGCGAGACCGTCACGACCGACGCCGGCAGCGTCATCAATTCGGGCAGCTCCGGCATCGTCGCCGTCAACCGGGCGGCATCCCTCGACTCAGCATCCGGCAGCAGCATCACCGTCAACGGCTACGGTACGATCAGCTCCGGCAGCAGCCTGAACCAGAGCGGCAACCCGCCGGCTGGAATCCAGGCTGGTTACAACGGCGCCACGACCGGCAGCAGCGCCAACACCAACGTCAACGGCAGCGTTGTCGTCAACAACCACGCGAACATTACTGCCGCGGCAGGCTACGGCATTCACGCTTATAATTACGGCAATGGCGACGTCACGGTGAACGATGCGGCCGGGACCGCGATCGTCGGCGCCGAGGAGGGCATCAGGGCCCAGGCGCTCAGCGGCGGCACCGGCGACATCAGCATCACGCTCGGCGCCAGCGCGTCGGTGACGGGCACGACCAGCTACGGCATTCTCGCCTACAGCATCGATGCGGGCGACATCAGCGTCACCCTGGCGAACGGCGACAGCATCACGTCGGACAGCTCCGGCATCGTGGCGGTGAACTATGCGACCACGATTGCGAGCGGTCTGCACAGTACGATCTTCGTCGAGGCGCACGGCACCATCCATTCCGGCTCGACCTTGAACAACGACGGCGGCATTCCCGGCGGGATCATCGCCGGCTACAAACCGGGCGGCAACGGCGCTTTCTCCAATGCGGTCAATGGTGACGTCACCGTCACCAGCGACGCGACGATCATCGCCGATGCCGGCTACGGCATCGAGGCGTTCACCTGGGGCGCCGGCGATATCACGGTCACGGCCGGCGCGGGCTCGTCGGTCACCGCTACCGCGGGGACCGCGATCGGCGCCTTCGATCACGGCGGCGGCAATGTCAGCGTCACCAACAATGGCTCCGCCACCGGCACGGTCGGCCTTGCCGCCCTTGCCAGCGGCGACGGCGACATCACCATCGACAATCACGGCAATATCACCAGCACGAGCCTGGCCGGCATCAGCGTCACCCAAAGCGAGGCGGGCGCGACCGGCTCGACCCACATCACCAATACCGGATCGATCGTGGCGCCGAGCGCCCACGCGGCGATCTTCATTCAAGAGAACGCGACCGGCTGCGCGACGATCGACAATTCCGGCACGATCGGGCCTGCCACCGTGACCTCGACGACTTACGCCATCGTCGAAACCGGTGGCGCTATCACGATCAACAACAGCGGCCACATCAACGGCAATATCTCGGTCGCCACCGCCACGTTCAATAACGAAGCGGGCGGCATCTGGACGGTCTCCGGCAGCGGCGTGTTCGGCAATGCGTCGTCGATCGTCAACCATGGTGACATCGATCTGCACGGCGCCTCGATTTCCGGGACCGGGCTGAGCATCCAGAATTACAGCGACATCGATAGCTGGGGCACGGCGTCGATCTCCGGCACCATCGCCAATACCGGCACCATCGAGGTCCATAACGGGGCGCTGACGCTGTTCGGCTCGCTGTCCGGCTCGGGCTCGGTCACCGTCGATGCCGGCGCGTTGCTGAAGGTGGAAGACGCGGTATCGCAGACGGTCACGCTCGCCGGCGACGGCGCCAGGCTCCAGATCGACACGTCAACCTTTGGCGGCTCGATCGCGGAGCTGTCCGCGGGCGACAAGATCGACCTGTCGAGCATTGTTTATGATGATGGCACGTCGGCGACCTATAACGCCGCGACCGGCGAGCTCGTCGTGAGCGACGCCTACCACCATACGATCACGTTGCAGCTCACCGGCGCTGACTACAGCGGTGCACATTTTGCCGGCAGCAGTGACGGCCATGGCGGTACGCTGATCACGTTCGACGCGACCGACGCTGCGCCGGCCTTTACCGCGGCCGGAGCGACGCTGACCGCAACCGTCCCCGAGCTTGAGAATACCACCGGCTCCTCGACGCTTGACCCGACGCCCACTGCCGCGACCGGCTCGATCGACTTCAAGGACGTCGATCTCACGGACCGGCCGACGGCGACGATCACGGGCCAGACGGTGACCTGGACAGGCGCCGATCACACCACCAACCTCTCCGGGTTCCTCACCACGGACGAGATCAATGCGCTCGACCACGCGCTGACGCTTCAGCAGACGGGCAACAAGAACAACGGCGCGGTCGGCTGGACCTATTCGATTGCCGACAAGGCCCTGGACTTCCTTGGTGCGGACGAGACCGTGAAGGTGATGTCCACCATCACGCTCGACGACGGCCACAACAAGACCGACACGGCGCAGGTCACCGTGACGATCACCGGCGCGAACGACGCGCCCGCGCTCAATGTCGACCAAGCCTGCATCACGCAAGTCGGCGATCAGGTAACCGTCCACGGCCTGTCGCTCGCCGATCCCGACACCAACGACGCTTTCACGATCGCCGCCACCGCGGCATCGTGCGCCAGTGTGACCCCCTCGACGGGATCCGGCTCCCTGGCCGACATCAATTCGGCGCTCCAGGCGTTGACCTATACCGAGGCAAGCAGCGGCGGGCCGGCGACCGACAAGATTGCGGTCACAGTGACCGACGCGCACGGTGCCAGCGACAAGGTCAATCTGATCTTCCATCTGACTGAAACCGCGGTCAGCCTCACCGGCACGACCGATAAGGACGTGTTCTTCGGAACCGGCTATCAGGACCAGTTTGTGTTCGCGGCCAACTCGAACCACGACACGATCGTGAACTTCACCTCCGGAACGGATCATATTGACCTGTCGTTCGTGGGAGCCTCCAACGTTTCCGACTGGATGGCTCAACATGTGACCGCGTCGGGGGCAGACACCCTGATCACGATCGATACGGCAGACACGATCCTCCTCAAAGGCGTCAGCAGCGTCCAGGCGAGCGATTTCATCCTTCACGTCACCTAGTGAACGGGCCCGCCCCGAAGGCTGAATTTCATTTCGCTTTGACCGCGGCAAAAAATCCATAATCCTCCCCGCCAGAGGAATAGCCAATTACGCGCCTACGCTGCATGATCGAGCCTGCAAGCGTGATTTAGGGCAGGACGTCGGACCGAAATGAAACGTCTCAAGATCCTGCGGCGGTGGTTTGCGCGGAAGTTCGGTTTTGCGCGGCTGATGTGCCTTGCGCTGCTGGTCGTGTTTGCCGGTGCGCGGCTCTGGGATCCGCCGCCGATCCAGGAATTGCGGCTGCGCACCTTCGACATGTTTCAGTTGATCGATCCGCGCCACAAGACGGCGCGGCCGGTCACCATCGTCGACATCGACGACAAGAGCCTCGCCAAGCTCGGGCAGTGGCCGTGGCCGCGGACGCGGATCGCCGACCTGATCCAGAACCTCACCGGTAACGGCGCGGTGGCGATCGGCTTCGACGTGGTGTTCTCGGAAGCCGACCGGCTCAATCCGGATATCGTCGCGAGCCAGATGCGCGATCTGGACGATGCCACCCGCGCCAGGCTGCGCGAGCTGCCGAGCAACGACCAGATCCTCTCCGAAGCGATCAAGCGCTCGCGCGTCGTGCTGGGCGAGACCGGGCAGCGGGCGATCTCGTCCGAGATCGACAAGTCGCTGCCCTTCACCGGCGTCGCGACGGTCGGCGAGGAGGGCGCCGAGCGCTTCCTGTTCGAATTTCCCGGCCTGCTCCGCAACGTACCCGAGATCGAGAAGGTCGCTGCCGGCCGCGGCCTGTTCTCGATCAGGACCGAGCGCGACGGCCTGATCCGACGGGTGCCGATGATCATGCGCGCCCAGGGCATGGTCATGCCCTCGCTCAGCCTCGAGATTTTGCGCGTCGTCACGGGCACGCCGACGCTGCTGGTTCGAACCGACAAGACCGGCGTGCGGGCCGTGCGTCTCAAGGGCGTGGAGATCCCGACCGACAGGAACGGTCAGCTGTGGGTGCACTATGCCCGCCAGGATCCCTCGATCTACGTCTCGGCCGCCGACGTGCTCGACAATACCGTGCCGCGGGACAAGCTCGCCGGCAAGCTGGTGCTGGTCGGCACCTCCGCAGTCGGACTGAACGACATCAAGACCACGCCGGTGTCCTCGACCATGCCGGGTGTCGAGATCCATGCGCAGGTGCTGGAGAGCGTGCTGAGCGGAGCCGTGATCTCCCAGCCGAACTACGCGCTCGGCGTCGAGCTGCTCGCGGCGCTCGTCATTGGACTTCTGGTCATCATCTTCACGCCCAATCTCGGACCGGTGCGCCTCGTGCTTGCGGGTGCGACGTTCGCCGCGATCCTGATCGGGGTGTCCTGGTTCTTCTACGCGCAATATCGCTATCTCATCGACTTCACCTATCCGCTGCTCTCGACTACGGCGATCTATTTGACGCTGATCTTCGCCAGCTTCGTGCGCGAGCAGCGGCAGCGCGTGCAGATCCGCGGAATGTTCGCGCAATACATGTCGCCCGTTCTGGTCGAGCAACTCGCGCAGTCGCCGGAAAAGCTCGTGCTGGGCGGCGAGGAGCGCGAGATGACGATCATGTTCTCCGACGTGCGCGGCTTCACCACCATATCGGAAACCTACAAGCACGACCCGCAAGGGCTCATCGCCTTGATGAACCGCTTCCTGACGCCGCTGACCGACGTGATCATCGATCAGAAGGGCTATATCGACAAATATATGGGCGACGCCATCATGGCGTTCTGGAACGCGCCGCTCGACGATGCCGCGCACGAGGTCAACGCCTGCGAAGCCGCGATCCAGATGCTGGAGAGAATCGACGCCGTCAACAAGGAGCGCGAGCAGGAAGCCGCCGATGGCGGCCACGTCTACATCCCGCTCAATGTCGGCATCGGCCTCAACACCGGTATCGGCGTGGTCGGCAACATGGGCTCCGACCTGAAGAAGAACTATTCGGTGCTCGGCGACAGCGTGAATCTGGCCTCGCGCCTGGAGGGGCAGTCCAAGGAATACGGCTTTCCCATCATTGTCGGCTCCAGGACCGCGCTCGCCGCCAAGGACAAGTTCGCGATCCTCGAGCTCGACTTCATCATGGTCAAGGGCAAGACCGAGCCGGAGGTGATCTACGCCATCGCCGGCCGCGAGGACGTGATGAACTCAGGGGCGTTCCAGCGCCTGCGCAACGTCACCATCGAGATGCTCGGCTGCTACCGCGGCCGCGACTGGCAGGGCGCGCTGGACGCGATCGAACGCGGCCGTCGCAGCGAGGATGCCGACACGCTGGAAAAGCTGTTCAAGCTTTACGAAGCTCGCATCAAGGATTTCCAGATCAATCCGCCGGCTGAAGGCTGGACCGGGGCATATGCGCTGCTGACGAAGTAAGGGGGCGCTTGCTCGCAGCCAAACTCTCAGTGTCGTCCCGGCGCAGGCCGGGACCCATACTCCGCAGCAGAAGTTGTTACGCCAGATAGGAGTTGGCTGTCGTCGCCGAACTCAACTCGGTGGTTATGGGTCCCGGCCTGCGCCGGGACGACAGCCGTGTTCGACGTCGCAGGCTACTCCTCACTCTACTCCGATCGTGGTCAGATCCTGGAACCAGTGCTGTGCCTGCACGAACTGCTTGATCTTGGGCGACAGCGCATGCGGGTTGGTGTCGTGTACCACCCATACCAGCGTGGCATCGTCGACGATCAATGCATGCGCTTGCGCCAGCAGCTCGTCCTGCTTGTTGCTGTCAAAGGTCTGCTTGGCCTCGTCGATCAGCGCGTCGACCTTCGGGTTCTTGTAGCCGCCCCAGTTGACGCCGACCGGCGCGATCTGGCCCGAATGAAAGAAGCGGACGATGGCGTACAGGGGATCCGAGGTGACATAGGCGATGTTGTTGGCGGTGATGCCGGCGTTCATTTCGTCGGCTGCGCCCTTGCGCCAATGCGTATAGAGCGTCTCGAGCTCGACCACCTTGAAGTCGATGTCGATGCCGATCTCCTTGAAGCTCTGCTGCAGGAATTCGTTCATCGGCAGCGACAGCATCTGGCCGGTGCCGCCTTGTGCGATGATGAAGGTGGCCTTCAGCGGCTTGGCCTTGGAGTAGCCGGCTTCCTCGACAAGCTTCTTGGCGGCGGCGACATCGTATTTCAGCTCGAAGCTCGGCTTGCCGAACCACGGGCTCGACGGATCGACCTGTCCCTTGGCGGGTTTTGCGAGGCCATTCATCAGGCCCACCACTGCTTCACGATCGATCGCGAGATTCAGCGCCTTGCGCAGGCGGATGTCGGTCCAGGGCGAGCCCGGCAGCACGCTCAGATGATAATTCCAGACATGCGGCGTGACGTTGTCGACGAGCTTCATGCCGGCCGCCTTGAGCTGCGGCACGGCATCCGGCGCCGGCGTCTCGATCAGATCGACTTGCCCGGCGAGCAGCGCGTTGGTGCGCGTCAGCGCTTCCGGCATCGGCACCAGCACCAGCTTGTCGACCTTGGGAATGCGCTTCTTGTTCCAATAATCCGGATTCTTCGTGAGCTCGGCGAGCTCGCGTGGCACCAGTTTTGTCAATTTGAACGGGCCGGTCCCCGAAGGCTGGCTCGCGAACTTGTCCCAATCCTTGCCGAGCTTTTCGTATTGGGTTGGACTCGACACCAGGAACCACAGCATCTGATAGGGAAAGAAGGAATCGACCGTCTTGGTGGTGATCTCCACCGTGGAATCGTCGATCTTGGCGTAGCTCGCGACCGAAGGCAGGCGGGTCTTGACCTGCGCGCTCTGGCGCTTGTCGAATTGCGGCGCCTTGTCGTTGAGGACCTTGTCGAGATTCCAGATCACCGCATCGGCGTCGAACTCGCTGCCGTCGTGAAACTTCACGCCCTTGCGCAAGGTGAAGCGCCACTTGGTCTTGTTCTCGTCGTCGACTTTCCACTCCGTGGCCAGTCCCGGCACCAGCTTGCCGGGCCGGTCGGCGACGTCCATTTCCCAGGCCACCAGCGGATCGTAGATCGTGTAGGCCGTGAACTGATAGGCGCCGGCGCCGCGGTCAGGCTGGCCAGTCGTCAGCGGAATGTCCGCCATCGAGATGCCGTAGCGCACCACCGTTTCGGCGCCCGCGGAGATTGCTGACAAGGCCAGCGCAAGCACGGCGAGACAGGTCGAGAGACGGATACGCATGGCCCAAAGCTCCAGGAGAAAATTCAAGGGAGAAATCAGGGCCAAACTTGCAATCTTGATGCCAGAATAGGCAACGGGTGCCTTTGCGGACGTCCGATCACAAGGACTTGTCGTCGCAGGGGCAATTTGCCGAATAAGTTTCCCCATTGGCATAGCCATTGCATACGATTGCATCAAAATTAGTCATCGAAGCCGGAAAAGGACTGAGGCAATGCTGATCAAGAAAAACAAGACTCGCGCGGCGCTGATCGCGTTGCTGGCGCTCGGCAGCGCGGCTGCGTGGCCGCGCGTCGCCGGTGCCGAAACCGTGCTTCGCATCGGCATGACCGCTGCCGATATTCCGCGCACGCTGGGCCAGCCCGATCAGGGTTTTGAAGGCAATCGCTTCACTGGCCTCACCATGTACGACGGGCTCACCGGCTGGGACCTGTCCTCGGCCGACAAGGCGAGCGTGGTGATCCCCGGCCTTGCGACCGAGTGGAAGGTCGACGATGCCGACAAGACCAAATGGACTTTCAAGCTGCGGCCGGGCGTCACCTTCCATGACGGCTCGCCGTTCAACGCCGATGCCGTGGTGTGGAACGTCGAGAAGGTGCTGAAGCAGGACGCGCCGCAATTCGACGCCAGCCAGGTCGGCGTTACGGCCTCGCGCATGCCGACGCTGGCGTCCGCGAAGAAGATCGACGACATGACGGTCGAACTCACCACCAAGGAGCCCGACAGCTTCCTGCCAATCAACCTCACCAATCTTTTCATGGCGAGCCCGGCGAAGTGGCAGGCCTTCTACGACAAGGCGGAAGGCGCCGACGCCAAGGTGAAATCGCAGGCCGCCTGGACCGCGTTCGCCAAGGACGCTTCCGGCACCGGCCCATGGAAGATGGCGGGCTTCACGCCGCGCGAGCGGCTCGAGCTGGTCAAGAACGCGAGCTATTGGGACAAGGCGCGCGTGCCCAAGGTCGACAAGATGGTGCTGCTGCCGATGCCGGAAGCGAATGCACGCACCGCGGCGCTGCTCTCCGGACAGGTCGATTGGGTCGAGGCGCCCGCGCCGGACGCGCTGCCCGAACTCAAGCAGCGCGGCTTCAAGCTCTACGCCAACGAGCAGCCGCACGTCTGGCCATGGCAGTTCTCGCGCGTCGAGGGTTCGCCCTGGAACGATATCCGCGTCCGCAAGGCGGCAAACCTCTGCGTCGATCGCGAAGGCCTCAAGGACGGTCTGCTCGCAGGGCTGATGGTGCCCGCGACCGGCACGTTCGAGGCCGGCCATCCCTGGCGGGGAAAACCGACCTTCGAGATCAAGTATGACAAGGCGGCTGCGCAGAAGCTGATGCAGGAGGCCGGATTCGGCCCGAACAAGAAGTTGACGGTGAAGACCCAGACTTCGGCGTCCGGCTCGGGCCAGATGCAGCCGCTGCCGATGAACGAATATCTCCAGCAGGCCCTCGCCGAATGCTATTTCGACGTGCAGCTCGACGTCATCGAGTGGAACACGCTGTTCACCAACTGGCGCCGCGGCGCCAAGGATCCCAGCGCCAACGGTTCGAACGCGACCAACGTCACCTACGCGGCGATGGATCCGTTCTTCGCGCTGGTGCGCTTCCTGCAATCGGGCATGGCGGCGCCGGTCTCGAACAATTGGGGTTTTGTTAACAATCCCAAATTCGACGAACTCGTGAAGAAGGCGCGGCAGACCTTCGATCCCGCCGCGCGTGACGCCGCGCTCGCTGAATTGCACGCGGCCTCCGTCGACGACGCGGCCTTCCTATACGTCGCCCACGACGTCGGCCCACGCGCCATCAGCCCGAAGGTCACGGGCGTCGTGCAGCCGAAGAGCTGGTTCATCGACTTCTCGCTGGTGTCGATGCAGTAGTTCGCGCCACACGCACGGTGCACCCTCTCCCCTTGTGGGAGAGGGTGGCTTCGCGATAGCGAAGCCGGGTGAGGGGTCTCTCTCCGCGAGTGACCATCTCTCATTAGGAATAGCTATACTCGGGGACAGAACCCCTCATCCGGCGCTTCGCGCCACCTTCTCCCACAAGGGGAGAAGGAAGAAAGCGGACCAGTGCTCGCCTATATCGCCAGACGCATCGTCTACGTCATCCCGATCGTCATCAGCGTCGCGCTGGTGTGTTTTCTGCTCGTGCACATCACGCCGGGCGATCCGCTGGTCGCCGTGCTGCCGGCCGATGCCTCGCAGGAACTCGCGGCGCAGCTCCGTACCGCCTATGGTTTCGATCGCCCGTTGCCCGTGCAATTCGGCCTGTGGCTCTTGCGCGCGTTACATGGCGATCTCGGCAATTCCATTGCGACCGGGCGCCCCGTGCTCGCCGAGGTCATGCGCGCGGTCAGCAACACCGTTACGCTCGCGATTGCCGCCGCCATCATCGGCTTCACCATGGGCATCCTGCTCGGCTTGATCGCCGGCTATTTCCGCGAGACCTGGATCGACAAGCTGGCGACCTCCTTTGCCATCGCCGGCGTTTCGGTGCCGCATTACTGGCTCGGCATGGTGCTCGTCATCATCTTCTCGGTCCAGCTGAACTGGCTGCCTGCCGTTGGTGCCGGGCCTGGCGGCTCGGCCGCCTGGGCCTGGGACTGGACGCATTTGCAATACCTCGTGCTGCCGGCGATCACGACCTCGGTGATCCCGATGGGCATCGTCACCCGCACGGTGCGCGCACTGACCGGCGACATCCTCAGCCAGGACTTCGTCGAGGCGCTGCGTGCCAAGGGCCTGCATGAGCGCGGCGTGTTCCGCCACGTCATCAAGAACGCCGCGCCCACCGCGCTCGCGGTGATGGGACTTCAGCTCGGTTACATGCTCGGCGGCTCGATCCTGATCGAGACCGTGTTCTCCTGGCCGGGCTCGGGCTTCCTGCTCAATTCGGCGATCTTCCAGCGCGACCTGCCGCTGTTGCAGGGCACGATCCTGGTGCTGGCGCTGTTCTTCGTCTTCCTCAATCTGCTGGTCGACATCGCGCAAGCCGCGATCGACCCGCGCATCAAGCGGGGCTAGCCGATGAGCGAGGCTAGAGCCGTGAAAAAGGTGCGCTCCCTCCCCCGCCTGCGGGGGAGGGTTGGGGAGAGGGTATCTTCACAATCGAGAACCCCCAGGAGAGAACCCTCACCCGGCGCTGCGCGCCGACCTCTCCCGCAGGCGGGAGAGGTGCACCGCCGCCTTGGCTGGCATCGAACCAACCAAGACTCATCGGGAGCCGGCCGATGAGCGAGCTTCCGTTGTCTGTCACCAGCGATGCGGCGCTTCAGTCCGCGCCCGCGACCAAGGCGCGCGGTTATTGGGCGACCGTCGGCCGCCGCATCCGACGCGACAAGGTCAGCATGGTCTGCGCGCTGGTGCTGCTGCTGATCTTCCTCTCCGCGATCGTTGCGCCCTGGCTGGGTCTGGAAGATCCCTACAGGGGCTCGATGATCCGCCGCCTTCGGCACATCGGCACATCAGGCTATCCGCTCGGCACCGACGAACTCGGCCGCGACATGGTGGCGCGGCTGGTCTATGGCGGGCGGCTGTCGCTCCTCATCGGCATTTTACCGGTCGTCCTCGCCTTCTGCATCGGCACCTCGCTCGGCCTCGTTGCCGGCTATGTCGGCGGCAAGCTCAACACCGCGATCATGCGTACGATCGACGTGTTCTACGCGTTTCCGTCCGTGCTGCTGGCGATCGCGATCTCCGGCGCGCTCGGGGCCGGCATCCTCAATTCCATCGTGTCGTTGACCGTCGTGTTCGTGCCGCAGATCACCCGCGTCGCCGAAAGCGTCACGACAGGCGTGCGCAACATGGACTTCGTCGAAGCCGCGCGCGCCTCCGGCGCCGGACCGTTCACCATCATGCGCGTGCATATCCTCGGCAATGTGCTCGGTTCGATCTTCGTCTATGCCACCAGCCTGATCTCGGTTTCGATGATCCTTGCGGCAGGCCTGTCCTTCCTCGGCCTCGGCACCAAGCCGCCGGAGCCGGAATGGGGCCTGATGCTGAACACCTTGCGCACCGCGATCTACGTCAACCCCTGGGTCGCCGCGCTCCCTGGCGCGATGATCTTCGCGGTCTCGATCTGCTTCAATCTGCTCTCGGACGGCCTGCGCAGCGCCATGGACATCAGGAACTAGGCCATGAGCGAAACCAACCTCTCCGTCGCGATGCTGGAACCGGTCGAGGACCGCGGCGGCGTCGCGCAGCCGCTGCTTCAGGTCAACGGCCTGACCAAGCATTTCCCGGTGCGTGGCGGATTGTTCGCCGCAAAGCGCACCGTGCGTGCGGTTGATGATGTCTCGTTCACCGTCGCCAAGGGCGAGACCGTCGGCATCGTCGGCGAGTCCGGCTGCGGCAAGTCGACCACCGCGCGGCTTCTGATGCATCTGATGCCGCGCGATACCGGCGACATCATCTATGACGGGATGAGCGTCGGCCAGTCGCTCTCCTTGCGAGAGCTGCGCCGTGGCATGCAGATGGTGTTCCAGGATTCCTATGCCTCGCTCAATCCGCGCCTGACCATCGAGGAATCGATCGCCTTCGGCCCGAAGGTGCACGGCATGGCCGATGGCGCGGCGCGGACGCTGGCGCGCGAGCTGCTGGGCAAGGTTGGCCTGGTCCCTGCAAACTTCGCCAACCGCTACCCCCACGAGATCTCCGGCGGCCAGCGCCAGCGCGTCAACATCGCGCGGGCGCTGGCGCTCTCGCCGCGGCTGGTAATTCTGGACGAGGCCGTTTCCGCGCTCGACAAGTCCGTCGAAGCGCAGGTGCTCAATTTGCTCGCCGATCTCAAGAGTGAGTTCGGGCTGACCTATCTCTTCATCAGCCACGACCTCAACGTCGTGCGCTACATCAGTGATCGCGTGCTGGTGATGTATCTCGGCGAGGTCGTCGAGCTCGGTCCGGTCGACCGGGTCTGGGACAGGCCTGCGCATCCCTACACGCGTGCGCTGCTGGCCGCGATGCCGTCCTCCGATCCCGACCGCCGCACCGAGACGCCGCCGATCACGGGCGATCCGCCCAATCCGATCGATCCGCCCTCGGGCTGCCGCTTTCACACCCGTTGCCCGTTTGCGGAGCCGCTCTGCGCAAATGCGACACCAAAACTCACCGCGCTCGATAGAATGGGCCACGAGGCCGCGTGCTACATGGCGATCCCGGGTTCAGGCCATAGCCGTGCGCCGGAGAAGGAAACCGCATGACGAGACCAACGACAAAAGAGATCAAGGCGACGGCACAAGTCGCCGGCGTTCCCGTCGACGACGAGATTGCAACGCGCATCTCCAATTCCATCGGACCCGCTTTCGAAGGCTTTGCGGCCATCGCCGGCACGCTGCCGTTCGACCTCGAGCCCGCGCTCTATCCGATCGCGCAAACTGCGAAGGTCTCGAAATGAACACCGAGCCCGCATTGATGACGCTCACCGAGGTCGCGCGCGCGATCGCGATGAAGCAGGTGTCCTCCCATGAGGTGACGCGCGCGCTGCTGCACCGCATTTCGCAGTGGCAGCCGCATCTCAACGCCTTCATGTCGATCGAATCCGAGGTGGCGTTGAAGGCCGCCGGTGCCGCCGACGCCGAGCTCGCCAAGGGCGAAATGCGCGGCCCGCTGCATGGCGTGCCGCTGGCGCACAAGGATATGTATTACGATGCCGGCCACGTCGCGACCTGCGGCTCGCTGATCCGCCGCGATTTCGTTCCGACCGTCACCTCCACCGCCTTGCAGCGGCTGAAGGACGCCGGCCAGGTTCGCCTCGGCACGCTGCATCTCGCCGAATTCGCCTATGGCCCGACCGGCCATAACGCCCATTACGGCCCGGTGCGCAATCCCTGGAACGTCGCGCACATCACCGGCGGCTCGTCGTCAGGTTCCGGCTCGGCGGTCGCGGCGCGATTGACCTATGCCGCGCTCGGCTCCGACACCGGCGGCTCGATCCGCATGCCCGCGCATTTCTGCGGCGTCACGGGATTGAAGACCACCGTTGGCCGCGTCAGCCGGGCCGGCGCGATGCCGCTGTCGCAATCGCTCGACACGGTCGGCCCGCTCGCCCGCACCGCCGAGGATTGCGCGCTGCTGCTGGCGCTGATGGCCGGCCCTGATCCCGAGGATTCGACCTGCAGCCATGAGCCGCTGTCTGACTATGTCGGCGCGACCAAGGGCTCGCTGAAGGGCCTCAAGATCGGGGTCCCTTCGTCCTTCTATGTGGACGATCTCGACGGCGAAGTCGCGCGCGTGCTGGACGAGACCATCGCGGTGCTCAAGCGTGAGGGTGCCGACATCGTCACGGTTGAGCTGCCCGACCAGCGGCAATTGTCCTCCGCGAGCCAGCTCGTGCTTGCAGCCGAAGCCGCCGCCTTCCACAAGCGCTGGATGATCGAGCGGCCGCAGGATTATGGCCCACAGGTGTTGATGCGGCTTCAGAACGGTCTCGCCGTTCCCGCCATCACCTATCTCGAGGCAATGCGCTGGCGCGGTCCTGCGCTCGCCGCGCACAACGCCGCGACATCAGGCGTCGACGCGGTGATCGCTCCGGCGTCCCCGGTGCCGGCCCCGACGATCGAGGAGAGCGACGTCGGCGGCGGGCCGAACGCGCCGGCGCTGTTGCAACGGCTGACGCTGTTCACCCGTCCGGTGAATTATCTCGGCCTGCCGTCGCTCACGGTGCCCTCGGGCTTCACCAAGAGCGGTCTACCGATCGGCATGCAGCTGATCGGCCGCTCCTTCGATGAAGCGACCTTGCTCACCATCGGCGCCGCATTCCAGCGCGCCACCGATTACCACGATAGGCTGCCGAAACTTCCGTCATGACAAAGCTCGTCGAGATCTCAGGCCTCAACATCCGCTTCACCGGCGAACGCACGGTCTATGCCGTGAACGACCTCAGCCTCTCGCTCGGCGATGGCGAGGTGCTGGGCCTGCTCGGCGAGTCCGGTTCGGGCAAGAGCGTGACGCTGCGTGCGCTGATGCGGCTATTGCCGAAGAAGCGCACGCAGATCGCGGGCAAGGTCAACGTCATGGGCCGCGACGTGCTCGCCATGAACGACGACGAACTCTCGTCGTTCCGCGGCCAGACCGTGTCGATGATCTTTCAAGAGCCCGCGCTCGCGCTCGATCCGGTCTACACCATCGGCGCGCAGATCGTCGAGAGCGTCGTGCGCCACGAAGGCAAGAGTTACGCCGAAGGCCGCGCGAGAGCGCTGGAGATGCTCGAGGTCGTGCGCATTCCTTCCGCAAAACGCCGGCTCGATGCCTATCCGCATGAAATGTCCGGCGGCATGCGCCAGCGCGCGATGATTGCGCTGGCGCTCGCCTGCAAGCCGAAAATCCTGCTGGCGGACGAGCCGACTACCGCGCTCGATGCCACCGTGCAGATTCAGATCCTGCTGCTGTTGCGCGAACTGCAGCGCGAGTTCGGCATGTCCGTCATCTTCGTCACCCACGACATCGGCGTCGCCATCGAGATCTGCGACCGCGTCGCGGTGATGTATGCCGGCCAGATCGTCGAGCAAGGCACGCTCCGCGACATCGTCCGTTCGCCGGTGCATCCCTACGCCAAGGGCCTGCTCGCCTCCACGATCCACGGCGCCAAGCGCGGGCAGCGTCTCGAAACCATCCCCGGCACTCCGCCTTCACTCGCCGAGAGACCACACAACTGCTCCTTCGCCTCGCGCTGCACGGTCGCGCAGCCGCGCTGCCTGGAGCAGCTGCCACCGAACGTGGAGGTGGGGCCGGGCAGGGCGGCAAGGTGTATACTGGCCGAGCCGGTGATCGCTAGAGCATGATCCGGAAAAGTGCGAAGCGGTTTTCCGAAAAGATCATGCTCAAACAACAACCTAACGCGCGATGATGATTCATTCTCATCTCATCGCGCTTTAGGTAAGGAGTGTGCTGCTTCTGGCCGCGTTCGAGCAGATCGTGCCGGTTGATCGCCGCCAAATAGGCGTCGAGACGACCAGACAATCGAGCCGGCTCAATTGTCCGACCGCTTTGACGTGCAGCTTGACGATCCCTGGAACCAGACTCACCTCCGAGTGCGAGACCCGGCGTGTCGCGCATCTCATCGGAGCGATAGAACCGTCGCGAATGCCGCAGCACGCAACAGAATTTTCTCGGCATGCGTGTCGCACGAATTGGATTCGCGTGCCACGCGATGGATTGCCGCATCAATAACAAGTGTACCCACGTGTCGTCAACGAGATCGCTTGCAGGGATTCTCGCAATACCCACCGATCGTGCTTAGGTCGCTCCTCTCCGGCGCCATGCTTTTTGCCTCCGCGCCAAGATCGAGAAAGTTTTCGGAAGATTGTGCGATGATGCGTGGCCCGATCGCATCGCATGAAGTCATTTTCGAGTTTCTTCACGACGCGCATTGCCGCCCCTCTGGTTCTCGCGCAAATTGTTCTCTAGATCAGCCAGACCGAATCGGTGACGGAGCTTCCGAGCCGGATACGGCAATGACGCGGCACGACCGCGACAGGAGCCTGCATCAGCCCTATCAGGAGCGTCCGGCGTAAGCAGGTGATGGCCACATGGATGCCGCTTCTTTGTCTCGCTGAAGTTCGCCGGTCTGTCAGACGCGCGCGACAAAACCTTGGGAATGCGCTTCCGTTAGGCCGACGTACGTCGTGCCGCCGGGGCGAAAGTACATGCAACAAGATGACAACCGGCCCGCGAGCGCGGCAAAGCTCCTGGAACAAGTTCCCCTGCCACGCGAGCCCCGGGACGCGAGGGATATAGCGCCGGCGCCGCCGCGGCTGTTCTCGACCCGGCCCTATCCAGCGCCGGAACAGTTTGACGTCTGGAAAACGCGCATGGCCTCGTTGCTCGATGTCGCGCCACCGGATGGCCACGATTCCGCACGGGGATTCGAAGTCGAATACCTGACCTGCAACATGGCTGACGTCGTGTTTACGTCCGGACGGTTTGCTGCTCAAACCTTCGCGCGCATTTCCGCGCCATCCCCGGTCGATATCTGGTGGTTGTTCCGTGTGCGCTCGGGAGAAGCCTGGTTCGAGACCGGCGAGCGGCAGATCCATGCCGGGCCTGGGGCGATGTTCATGATTTCGCTCGACGACGACTTTCGCGGCCGCATCTCGGATTATGAGGGTCTGGTGATTGGGTTGCGGCGGGACGCATTCGAGCGCGTGGCGGAGCAGCTCGACAGCGTTTGCAACACCATCCTGACCGGCAATCTGATCGAGCTGCTGGCCGATTATCTGGATCGGCTCGAAATGCGCGTCATCCAGTTGTCATCGGACGAGCTGAGGCAGGCCGGGCGTGCGACGGCGAGCATGATCGCCGCATGTATCGAGCTGTCCGGCACCAGGCTGGAGCAGGGGCGAGGCGCCATCGAATCGATCCTGTTCGTGCGCGCCCGCGAGTATATAGAGGCGCATCTGGGCGAGTTTGACCTCACGCCGAATCGCGTGGCGGAACAATTGCGGGTCTCGCGCTCGAATCTCTACCGTGCCTTCGAAAGCGTCGGCGGCGTGGCCGGCTATATCATGCGCAGGCGTCTGCGTGCCGCGCATGCGGAACTGTTCGCAAGCGCGGACAAACGGGTGCAGGAGATCGCCTATCGCCATGGCTTCAAGCAGGCGTCTGATTTCACGCGCGCCTTCCGCCGTGAATTCGGCGTCAGCCCGCGCGTGGCGCGCGAACGGGCGCGTGGCGCATCAACGGCGGGTTGAATTGCGAGGAGATCGCGCGGGTTCCGTGCCGATCGTTCAAATTGTGAGACGATCTGCCAGCTATTTGGACGGGCTGCCGAGTGACGCTGACTCAATTGTGTCTATCCTTTTCCACCATGACGACTCGGGGGCAACTTGATGGCAGCCGGGCGAGCGCTGGGTGGCACGATGCGCTCGTTTAGCTTGATATGCCATCGGCCAGGACCGGACGGTGATCGCGCGATGCGCGATCATTTCCAGGCGTCCATGATGTCTGTCCGACAGATCCGCGCTTCGGTGCGGTCTTCGGCGCAGCGACCCTCGCGTTGGACAAGCTGTCACGAAGGGTACACACCATGGCTGTCGCACACGACTCGACCGAATCGCTGAAGCTTCAAGGGCGCACCGGTTTCGTCCGGAGTTGGCTCGCGTCGGGCGACGCGGGCAGCACTTCGCTGCGGCGCCGGCTGCTGTCGGTGCTGCGTCGGGCGCTCGGGGTGAAGCGCGACAGGCCGGGGCTTGGGATGCTGGCCGCGGGAGCAACGGTTGGCGCGATGCTTGTCGTGATGGCGGTCATGGCTCCCCGGGCGGCGCTTGCCCAGGTTGCCATCGGCAATGGAGTTTTGAGCAACCCGGCCAACTGCACCAACCCCACTGCAGCAACCGCAGGCAGCACTGCTCTTGGTTGCGGCGCTCACGCAGCCGGCGCCAGTGCAACCGCCATTGGCACTGGCACCAATGCGAATGGTCAGAACTCCCTGGCGATCGGCGATGCGAACAGCGCAACCGGCGATGGTTCGATCATCGTGGGCTATTCCAATTCTGTGAACGGCCTCAATGCGATCGGTATGGGTGTCTTTGCAAACGCGACCGGCGTCAATGCCCTCGCGGTCGGCGGAAACGCGCACGCCACTGCGGACGGATCGAGCGCCTTCGGTGTCAACACCACGGCAAGTGGGGCAAGTTCCCTTGCTTTGGGTTCGTCGGCCAATGCTTCCGGTGGTGCCTCGATCGCGATTGGATTGTCCTCCACCGCCTCATCTTCGAACGGTTCGGGCACGGCCATAGGGGTCGGCTCCAAAGCAAACGCCGGAACCGGTGGCGGTTCTCCGATCGCCATCGGCGTGAATGCCAACGCCAGCGGGACCGCGCCGAGCGGCTTCACGTTCGAGGCTGTTGCGCTCGGCACAACCGCCACCGCGACGGGCGCGTGGTCGACCAGCGTCGGTTCGAGCGCATCCGCAACGGGGACGGGAGCCAGTGCGTTAGGTACGTCCGCCGCAGCGTCAGCAAATCAAGCCACCGCCATCGGTAACGGGGCGAAAGCCTCCGCGGTCGGCAGCGCATCCCTTGGATACCTTGCCAACGCGAGCGGCGGCAACGCCGCCGCGGTTGGCGTCCAGTCGGTCGCGTCGGGTACCAGCTCACTGGCGGCCGGCAATCTCGCAACGGCGTCAGGAAATTTCGGCGTTGCCCTGGGTAATCAGGCGCAGGCGCTGAGCTCCGGGGGCTCGGTCGCAATCGGATCGGGCGCAATCGTCAACAATGCGGCGACAGGCGGCGTCGCGATCGGTAACAACGCGGCGTCGAGTGGTGCTAATTCGATCGCCACGGGCGTTAGCGCCGTCGCCAGCGCCGTCAATGCCTTTGCCGCGGGATTTCAGGCCAATGCGTCGGCGGCCAGCGCTATCGCCATCGGCAACAATGCCGCGGCCAGTTCCGCCAACGCGGTCGCCCTGGGCACCAATGCGGTGGCGACCGGCGGCCAGGCGGTCTCCATCGGCGCGAACAACGTCGCCTATGGCAACGGCGCCGTGACGATCGGCGATCCGAGTTACGCCAGCGGCACCGGCGCCTTCACCGGCGGTGCAAACAACATCGCCAATAGTGACGGCACCGCGACCGCCACCGCCGCCAATCAGGCCGCCGGCGCCGTCGCGATCGGCAACAACAACAAGGCGATCGGTCAGGGCTCCGTGGCGCTGGGCAACGGCTCCACGGCGGGCGCGGCCGGTCTTGCGGGCAATGTCGCGCTGGGTGACGGCGCAACGGCGGCGGCAAAATCCGGCGATGTCGCGCTCGGCTCCGGCAGCGTCACCGCTGTGGCGGTCGGCACGCCGAACACCGTGATCAACGGCACCACCTACAGCTTCGCCGGCACCACGCCGGTCTCGACAGTCAGCGTCGGTGCGCTCGGCGCCGAGCGCACCATCACCAATGTCGCGGCGGGCCGGATCAGCAACTCTTCGACCGATGCGATCAACGGCTCGCAGCTCTGAGCCACCAACCAGGCCGTCGACGGCCTTGCGACCACCGTCAACAACATCAGCACCGGCGGCGGCATCAAGTACTTCCATGCCAATTCGACGCTGGCGGATTCGTCCGCGGTGGGGACCAACGCGGTTGCCATCGGACCGGTGTCGACCGCGACCGGCAGCGGCTCGGTCTCGATCGGCAACGGCGCGACCGCCGCGAACGCCAATGATATCGCGCTTGGCTCGGGCAGCCAGACCACCACGGCGGTCGGCACGCCAGGCATCGTCGTCGGCGGCACCAACTACGCCTTCGCCGGCACGACCCCGACCTCAACGGTCAGCGTTGGCACGCTCGGCAACGAGCGCACCATCACCAACGTCGCGGCGGGCCGGATCAGCAACAGCTCGACGGATGCGATCAATGGCTCGCAGCTGTGGGCCGCTACCTCCGCAATCGACAGCCTCTCGACCGTCGTCAGCAACGGCCTGACGCACTATTATGGCGTCAACGACGGCGGCACCCAACAGGCCAACTACAACAACAACGGCGCGACCGGAACCAATTCGATGGCGGCCGGCGTTGCGGCGTCGGCGACGGCTGCAGGAGCGACTGCGCTTGGCTTCAACACCCAGGCCACGGTTGCCGATGGCGTGGCGATCGGCTCGGGGTCGATATCCAGCCGCGCGCTCGCACCGGCTTCCGGCACGATCGGCGGCACCATCATCCCCTACAACACCACCGATCTTGCGCTGCTCGGCGCGGTTTCGGTCGGCAATGCGACGAGCTATCGGCAGATCACGAACGTGGCCGACGGCACCCAGAGCAGCGACGCCGTCACCGTGCGGCAGCTGACCGCCGCGCTGCAATCGTTCGCGACCACGACCTCGATGTACTTCCACGCCAACTCGACGCTGGCGGATTCATTGGCGGTCGGAAACAATTCCATCGCGGTGGGACCGGGGACGGTCGTCAATGGCGACAACGGAATCGGCATGGGCTTCGGCGCGACCGTGCAGCAGACCGCGCCCGGCGGCATTGCAATCGGCCAGAATTCGCTCTCCAGTTTCGCCGATTCGATTGCGTTCGGAACCAATGCGCAGGCCAACGGCGTCCAGTCGGTGTCGATCGGCGCGGGATCCCAGACGTCCAACCCGACCAGCGTTGCGCTCGGTCCGAACGCCAAGGCGACGGCGCAGGCCGGCGACGTCGCGCTCGGCGCCAATTCGACGACCTCGACGGTGGTCAGGACCACCAGCACCACGATCGGTGGCACCACCTACAATTTCGCCGGCACGACACCGACCTCGACGGTCAGCGTCGGCAGCGCCGGTTCGGAGCGCACCGTCACCAACGTTGCGGCGGGACAGATCACTTCGACCTCGACCGACGCGATCAACGGCTCGCAGCTCTGGGCCACCAACGTCGCGCTGGACAACCTCTACACCACCGTCAGCAACATCAGCAGCGGCGGAGGCGGCGTCAAATATTTCCACGCCAATTCGACGGCGGCGGATTCCATTGCGACGGGCGCGGAGAGCGTCGCGATCGGACCGCAGTCGGTCGCGAGCGGCGCAAATGCGATCTCGATGGGCAACGGCTCCGCCGCGTCGGCCGACAATTCGGTCGCGATCGGCGCCGGCGCCAAGGCGACGCAGGCCAACTCGCTGGCGCTCGGTGCGAACGCGACCACCACGGCCAATCTGAGCGATGCGGCCTATACGCCCGTTGTCGGCAAGAGCGTTGCGGGCGTGGCGACCGGCGAAGTGTCGGTTGGCTCGTCCGGGGCCGAACGCCGCGTCACCAATGTTGCCGCAGGCTCTGCCGCGACCGACGCGGTCAATGTCAGCCAGCTCCAGGCGGTGGCGTCGAGCTCGATCCGCTATGACACCGACGGCTCCGGCAACACCACCAACAAGCTGACGCTGAACAGCGGCAACGGCGCGCCGGTGACGATCAGCAATGTGGCGGCGGGCGTCGCCGGCACCGATGCGGTCAACCTCAACCAGCTCAACAGCGCCTTCGAGCAGCTCAACGGCCGGATCGGCGAGGTGCGGCAGGACGCCTGGCGTGCGGCCGCGATCGGCATGGCCGCCGCATCGCTGCGCTATGACGACCGGCCCGGCAAGGTGAGCGCATCGGCGGGCGGCGGCATCTGGCGCAGTCAGGGCGCGCTGGCCTTCGGCATTGGATACACCAGCGAGAACGGACGGCTGCGCAGCAACGCGGCGGCGACCACCGCCGGTGGCGACTGGGGCGTCAGCGCCGGCGTGAGCGTGACGCTCAATTGACGCTGGGGTCGACGAGGCGGCTCGCGTGTCTGGCCTTGGCGATCTGGCTCGGGGAGGCGGCAAGCGCTGCCGCGCAGAGCGCGCCGCCGCCTGCTTACGCCGTGAAGCCGTCGGACGTCGTGGTGCCGGAGGGCGAGACGCTCGGCGAGTTCAGGCGGATGATCCAGCCGTTCAGGAACTGGACCTTGATTTGCGACGAGAGTCTCAAAACGAAGCGGCGGGTCTGCAACGTCACGCAGTCGATCGTCAATGCGCAGGGTGCGGTCGCCTTCAACTGGTCGCTGATCGCGACCGCCGACGGCAAGCCGCTGATGGCGTTGCGGATTCCCGCAGTCGGCGGCGTCCGTGCGCAGATCGAGCTCGCGATGGGCGATAGTCCGGACCGCATTGTCGCCCAGACCGATCGCTGCGACGCCAACTTTTGCTTCGCCACGATTGCGATCGGCAATGTGCTCAGGCGGCACATCCGCGCGGCGACGCCGTGCCGCGTGTCCTACCAGTCCCCGCAAGGAGGGCCGATCGTGGTGGAGGCGCCGCTCGACGGACTGTCCGGCGTGCTGGCGAAACTGAAGTGACCGGGAGCGAAGCATGCGGAGCCAGAACTCGGAGCGCCGTATCGAGGTGCAGGGCAAGAGGAAGATGATGCCGATGCGACTGAAGACCCCCATCCTGATTTTCGCGGCGGTCGTCGTGGCGGCGCTCAGTGCAGCCGGCGTCGTGGGATATGCCCAGCAGATCCAGCCTGCCCAGGCGCCGCCGATGCCGTTGCAGCCGGGGGCTCCGGAGCCGGCCAAGAAGCCCGCCGCCGCGAAATCGCAACCGCACAAGCCGCGTCCACAGGAGGTGCAGACACCGCCTTCTGCCGCGGCATCCGCTCCGCCGCAGCAGGCGGGGCAGCAACCGACCGTGTTCGACGATCATGCGCGGCAGGGCAATATCGTGACGTGCGCCAATCTGTTTGGAACGCTCGGCCGCGGTCTGGCGGCGAACTCCAACTACACCGCGCAGTCGCAGTGGGACGCCAAGGCCGGCAACGCCCATTCGGCGCAGTCGCTGGTCGCGCTAGCGCCGAACCAGCCCGCCCAGGGCAACGCCAATCAGCAGGCCGCCGGTGTCGTGTTTGCTGCACCGGTCGGATCGACCTGCGAAGGCAATCTGGTGCGGGTGACGCCCCGGATGGAGAGCTGCCCGACCGTTGCCGCCGAGCTCGCCAAGCTCAACGGGCAGAATGGCGCGCTCGGTGATCTCGCGACGATCGCACTGCCGAACGGCGCGCAAGTGGTGCTCGTTCCGTTCGGCAACGCCTGTATCGCGGTGACGGCACTTCGCATAGCCGGGTAGCGCCGCCGCTCACGCCGACGTGAGGGAGCGGTCGCTCCTCACGACGAAAATCCTTCGTGCCAGCTCGGGGTTATCGCGATTCAGCGGGACCATTTCGGCCACGGCCGTTCTACTGTGTGCATGGGGTCGTTTTCGCCTTTTTTGCCGGGGGTGTGGAGAAGAGGGCATTCACACCTCATTCATCCCGGTTCCGCTTCCATGGAACCGTTCACGGAGAGGGACCTCACTTATGTACATTTCCAATGAAGGCCTGCTTGTCATCCTGTTCGTCGGCCTGGTGGCCGGCTGGCTGGCCGGTAAGGTGGTGCGCGGAACCGGGTTCGGCATCATCGGGGACATCGTGGTCGGTATCGCCGGTGCGCTGGTCGCAAGCTTCCTGTTTCCGAAGCTCGGCATTCACATCGGCACCGGGCTGATATCCGAGATCGTCTATTCCGCGATCGGCGCGGTCATCCTGTTGCTGGTGGTGCGGCTGGTACGCGGCGGCGGCCGGTTCTAACGGCGCTGAGTTCAGTTGATCCAACTTTTGACCTCTCCCCGCCCGGGGAGAGGTGACATGTCTGCAAGAAAAAGCCGCAAGACTGTGAGATTCCGGACTTGCGTGCGAGGCCGGTCGGGGGTGATGTGGGCCATAGGGGTCCCGGATTATTCGACTGCGTTGGGCGAAAAACGCAAACGCGATGTTAATCCGGGTCAATTACTCCTGAATTTGCCTTTGAAATCAGCGGCTTTGGCCCCCACCCGAAAGAGATCAGACTGATGGCAGCCGTTCCCGGCGTCCGCCGCTCAGAGCTCGGTGACGCGCTGCGCGCTTGTCGCACGGCGTTTGTCGGCGTCGGCTTGATGAGCTGTATGATCAACCTGCTGTATCTGACCGGGTCGATCTTCATGCTGGAGGTCTACGACCGGGTGCTGCCGAGCCGCAGTATTCCGACCTTGGTCGGCCTGATCGTCCTCGCCAGCGGCCTCTACATGGCGCAGGGCGTGCTCGACATGATCCGCAATCGGATCCTGGGACGAGTCGGCACCGCGCTGGACGAAGCCCTGAACAAGCGCGTGTTCGACACCATCGTGCGCCTGCCGCTGCTGGTTGGCAGCCGCAACGAGGGGCTTCAGCCGCTGCGCGATCTCGACAATGTCCGCTCCTTCCTCGGCGGCATGGGACCGAGTGCATTCTTCGACCTGCCCTGGCTGCCGCTCTATCTCGCCATCTGCTTCGCCTTCCACGTCATGATCGGCGTCACCGCGCTGATCGGCGCCGTCATCCTGGTCGGGTTGACGCTGGTCACCGAATTCATGTCCCGCCAGCCGGCGCGCGAGGCGATGGGCCTCGCCGCCCAGCGCAACGATCTCGCCCAGGCCAGCCGTCGCAACGCCGAGGTGATGGTGTCGATGGGCATGGCCGGCCGGATGAACGCGCGCTGGAGCGAGGCCAACGAAAAATACCTCGACGGCAACCAGCGTGCGAGCGACGTCGCCGGAGGTCTCGGCGCGGTCGCAAAAGTGCTGCGCATGATGCTGCAATCGGCCGTGCTCGCGGTCGGCGCCTACCTCGTCATCCATCAGGAGGCGACCGCCGGCATCATCATCGCCGGCTCGATCCTCTCGGCACGTGCGCTTGCGCCGGTCGATCTTGCGATCGCGCACTGGAAATCCTTTGTCGCGGCGCGCCAGAGCTGGCACCGCCTGACCCGCCTTTTGGAGCAGATGCCGGCGCAGACGATGCCGACCCAGTTGCAGGCGCCCGCCAGCCGCCTCTCGGTCGAAGGCATCGCCATGGTGCCGCCGGGCGACCAGCGCCTCATCGTGCAGGACGTCACCTTTGCACTCGAAGCCGGCAACGGCCTCGGCGTGATCGGACCGAGCGGTTCCGGCAAGTCGTCGCTGATCCGCGCGCTGGTCGGCGTCTGGCAGCCGGTCCGCGGCAAGGTGCGGCTTGACGGCGCGGCGCTCGACCAATGGTCGTCGGACATGCTCGGCCGCCACATCGGCTATCTGCCGCAGGACGTCGAATTGTTCGGCGGCACCATCGCGCAGAACATCAGCCGCTTCGATCCCGAAGCGACGTCCGACGGCATCATCGCCGCGGCGAAAGAGGCTGGCGTGCACGAGATGATCATCAAGATGCGCGAGGGCTACAACACCCAGGTCGGCGAGCAGGGCACCGCGCTCTCCGCAGGCCAGGCGCAGCGCGTGGCGCTGGCGCGCGCGCTCTACGGCAACCCGTTCCTGATCGTGCTCGACGAGCCCAATTCCAATCTCGACACCGAAGGCGACGAGGCGCTGACCCGCGCCATCCGTGCGGCGCGCGAGCGCGGTGCCATCGTCATCGTGGTGGCGCACCGCCCGATCGGCGTCGAAGCGGTCGACCAGATCCTGGTGCTGCGCGATGGCCGCATGCAGGCCTTCGGGCCGAAGGAACAGGTGCTCGCCCAGGTGCTCCAGCCGCCGCGCGTGACGCCGCCGACACCGATCAAGATCGTCAGCGAAGGCGGAGCCAAGGCATGAGCACGATGGCGATCGGCGGCGGGAAGCCTGCCGCAAAGCGGACCGTGCGGGAATCGATCCGGTTTCATCTGATGCTCGGGCTTGGGATCGTGCTGGTCCTCCTGGTCGGTCTCGGCGGCTGGGCGTCGACCGTGCAAATCTCGGGCGCACTAATCGCGCCGGGTCAGATCGTGGTCGAATCCAACGTCAAGAAGGTGCAGCATCCGACCGGCGGCGTCGTCGGCGAGCTGCGCGCCCACGATGGTGATGTGGTCAAGGCCGGCGACGTCGTAGTGCGGCTCGACGACACCGTCACCAAGGCCAACCTCGCCATCGTCACCAAGAATCTCGACGCGGCACAGGCACGCGCAGCACGGCTCCAGGCCGAGCAGCGCGGTATCGACAAGATCGACTTCCCGCAATCGCAGCTTGATCGCGGCAATGATCCCGACGTCAAGGCGCTGCTCTCCGCCGAAACCAAGCTGTTCGACGTCCGCGTCTACGGTCGCGCCGGCCAGAAGGCGCAGCTGCGCGAGCGCATCCAGCAGCTCAACGAGGAGATCGAGGGACTCTCAGCGCAGGAGCGAGCCAAGGACAGGGAAATCTCGCTGGTGCAGCAGGAGCTGGTCGGTGTCCGCGATCTCTACGACAAGCACCTGGTGCAGATATCCCGCTTGACCACGCTCGAGCGCGATTCCGCCCGCCTCAACGGCGAGCGCGCGCAGTACATCGCCTCGCGGGCGCAGGCCAAGGGCAAGATCACCGAGACCGAGCTCCAGATCATCCAGGTCGACAAGGACATGGTCAGCGAGGTCTCCAAGGATCTGCGCGAGACCAACGACAAGATCGGCGAAATGATCGAGCGCAAGGTCGCCGCCGAGGATCAACTTCGCCGCGTCGACATCCGCGCGCCGCAGGACGGCATGGTACTGCAATCGACCGTGCATACCGTCGGTGGCGTCGTCACCGCCGGCGACGCCCTGATGCTGATCGTGCCGCAGGCCGACGATCTCCAGGTCGAGGCCAAGGTCAATCCGGTCGATATCGACAAGCTTCAGATCGGCCAGAAGACGCTGCTGCGCCTCTCCGCCTTCAACCAGCGCACCACGCCCGAGCTCAACGGCGTCGTCAGCCGCGTGTCACCCGACGTCACCACCGACCAGCGCACCGGCCAGAGCTACTACACGATCCGCGTCTCGCTGTCCGCAGAAGAGGTCGCCAAGCTCGGCGATTCCAAGCTCATCCCCGGCATGCCGGCGGAAGCCTTCGTCCAGACCGGCGACCGCACTATGCTGTCCTATCTGATGAAACCGCTGCACGACCAGTTCATGCGGGCGTTCCGGGAGAAGTGACGCGCGAAAGCGCGTCATCTCGGAGCGGGCTCGCTGACCTCGCCCGGCTTGGCCTGGCGATCCAGTATTCCAGAGACGGCTGTGATAAACCGGAACGCTGCGGCGTACTGGATGCCCCGGTCGGGGCATGACGCGGTGCGGGCGTCGCGCAAGCGCCCTTCGCTGACGATTGCCTCCGTTCTTGCTATAGTTCGATTCAGCCCCAGCAACCCGGCGTCGAACAATGCAATCCATCCAATCCCCACCCTCCATCGCCACCGAATCCTTCTCCGACGCTGGCCTCGCGGTCGCCCGCCTCGAAGAAATCTACGAGCGCAACACAAAGTTCCTGCGCGACCGGTTCGAGGCTTACGTCAACGGCGAGGCGGTCACGACGCGGGTGCGGGCCTTCTATCCCTTCGTCCGTGTCACCACCGCGACGTATGCGCGGCTGGATTCGCGTCTCGCCTACGGTTTCGTCGCCCGGCCCGGTGTGCACGAGACCAGCGTCACCCGTCCGGATCTGTTCCGAACCTATCTCACCGAGCAGATCGGATTGTTGATCCAGAACCACGGCGTCCCGGTCGAAATCGGCGAGTCCAGCGAACCGATCCCCGTTCACTTCGCCTATCGCCGCGATATCAACATCGAAGCTGCCATCACCACCGGCGAGAACTCCGCCGTCACGCGATCGCTGCGCGATGCGTTCGACGTGCCTGATTTGTCCACCATGGACGATGCCATCGCCGACGGCACCTTCGAGCTTCAGCCCGGCGCGCCCGAGCCGCTGTCCCTGTTTCGGGCGGCCCGCGTCGACTACTCGCTGCGCCGGCTCTACCACTACACGGGCACGGACCCCGAATATTTCCAGAATTTCGTGATCTTCACCAACTACCAGTTCTATGTCGACGCCTTCGCGCAGCTCTGCCAGCAGCGCCTTCAGGCTGGCGAGGCCGGCCTCGAAGCTTTCGTCGCTCCCGGCAATGTGATCACGCACAGCGGCGGCGCAACGACGGGCGTTGCGCCCGCGCGCACGCCGCAGATGCCGGGCTTTCACCTGGTCGCGCCCGGCTATCGCGGCATCACTCTGATCAACATCGGCACCGGCCCGTCCAACGCGCGCAACGTCACCGACCACGTTGCCGTGCTGCGGCCCCATGCCTGGCTGATGCTCGGCCATTGCGCGGGCCTGCGCAACACACAGCGGCTCGGCGACTACGTCCTTGCGCATGGTTACGTGCGTGAGGACCATGTGCTTGACCGCGAGTTGCCGCTGTGGGTGCCGATCCCGGCGCTGGCGGAGATGCAGGTCGCGCTCGAGCAGGCGGTCGAGGACGTCACGGGCCTCGAGGGCTTTGAGCTCAAGCGCCTGATGCGTACCGGCACCGTCGCGAGCGTCGACAACCGCAATTGGGAGATCAGCGGGCCCGAGGTTATTCGCCGTATGTCTCAATCGCGCGCGGTTGCACTCGACATGGAATCGGCCGCGATTGCGGCCAACGGCTACCGTTTTCGCGTCCCCTACGGCACGCTGCTGTGCGTCTCCGACAAGCCGCTGCACGGCGAGATCAAGCTCGCGGGCATGGCCAGCGAATTCTACCGCCGCCGCGTCGGCCAGCATCTCGAGATCGGCCTGAAGGCGCTGGAACGGCTCAAGCAGCAGGAATCGGAGCGGCTGCATTCGCGAAAGCTCCGCAGTTTCGCCGAAGTTGCGTTCCAGTAGCGCGTCCTCCCACTTGCCGGCAGGATCTGGCAGCACGACTGTCGCAAGCACGACACTGACGTCTCTGTGAGAACGCAAGCATTCCGGAATATCGCCGTCGGAGCAGGGTTATCACGTCGTCTGGGGTTGCGTTGGCAGAAACAGGAGGCAGCAATGATCACAGCGATGATCAAATTTGTCGTGCCGGGAATGCTCGCGGCGGCGTTGTTCGCTTCGCCTATGTTGGCCGCAGGAGGCGGCGGTGGTGGTGGCGGTAGCGCCAGTTCCACCGATCCCTATGCGGGCGCTTATTCGGACCAGAAAGCGCAGCCAGCCTACCCGAAACGTTCCAACCCAAAGGCAACCCAGAAAGGCAAGAAGCCAAACAACCAGTCGCGCATCGATGATCCCGCATTCGCGGCCGGCTACCGTGTGGCATATGACACGATCTACGAGCGCAACGACTACGCCGCTGCGATCGAGCAGTTGAAAGCGCTGGACCATGACGATCATCCGAACGTCGCCAACCTCATCGGCTACTCCTATCGCAAGCTCGGCGACTACAAGCAGTCGCAGATCTGGTACGAGCGCGCGCTGAAGGCCGATCCGAATCACGTGCTGACCTGGCAGTATTATGGGCTCTGGCAGCTCGAGCAGGGCAACCGCGAGCAGGCGATGTATCACCTAGGTCGTATCGCCGCGATCTGCGGCCGCGATTGCGAAGAGTACAAGTCTCTGGCGATTGCGCTGGACAAACCTACTGGCACGGCTCTCGTTTATTGAGAACGTAGGGCGGGGTTGGCGAAGCGTAACCCGCCATTTTCGACGACTGCTCGGGACAAGGAAGTGGGCTACGCCTTCGGCTAACGCACCCCACGCATGGTGACAACGCGCTGGATTTTCAGCATTGTCCGCCCGGGGGCGAACGGGACAATCTGATGCCGCTGATGCGCGACAGGATCATTGGCCATGACCGCGAACGGCTGGCCTTTCGCTTCACCATGCTGAACGACGACGAAATCGTGCAGTGCCAGATCAGCGACGCCGCGATGGACGGGCTTGCGGGTATGCAGGGCACCGAAAGCAGCGCGCGGCAGGCGCAGTTCATGTCGCTGCGCGAGACCATCGAGCGGCTCGCGTCAGACCTCTACGACGAGGCGCCGCGGGTCAAGGGCCATGTGGTGCGGATCTTTACGCGACATTTGGGAGGGTAGTGCCGCTCCATCCTCCGCGGTCATGCCCAATCTCATCGCGCTTTAGCTGTCAAACATGATCACGCTGCGCAGCGTCTTGCCGGCTTTCATATTGGCAAAACCCTCGTTGATCTCGGAGAGCTTCAGCTTGGCCGAGATCCAGTTCTCCAGATGCAGCCGTCCCCGCAGGTAGAAATCCACCAGCCGCGGCATGTCGACGCGAAAATGGTTCGAACCCATCGACGAGCCCTGGATCCTGCGCTCGCGCAGGAAGTCGAAGCCGTGCAGCTCGATCTTCTGGCCGAACGGAATCATGCCGACTATGGTGGCCGTGCCGCCCGAAGCGAGCATGCCGAAAGCCTGCTCGGCGGTCTCCTTGCGGCCGAGCACCTCGAAGGAATGATGCACGCCGCCATTGGTGAGATCGCGCACCTGCTTCACGATGTCGCCGTCCGCCGGGTTGATGATGTCGGTGGCGCCCAGCTTGGTCGCGAGCTGGAGCTTGGCCGGATTGGTGTCGATGGCAATGATGCGGCCGGCGCCTGCGATCTGCGCGCCGTTGATCGCAGCCATGCCGACACCGCCGCAGCCGATCACGGCCACGGTCTCGCCGGCCGTCACCTTCGCCGTGTTCACGACCGCGCCGTAGCCGGTGATGACGCCGCAGCCGATCAGCGCCGCAAGATCGAGCGGCATCTCCTTGCGGATTTTGACGATCGCGTTCTCGTGCACCAGCATCTGCTCGGCGAAGGACGAGAGGTTGAGGAACTGATGCAGCTTCTCGGAGCGGGCCCATTGCATTCGATTGGAGGCGCCCGGCAGCAATTTTACCGTGGTGTCGGTGCAGAGCACCGTGCGGCCGGTGGTGCAATTGTCGCAGGTGCCGCAGAACACCGAAAGGCAGGTGACGACATGATCGCCGGGCTTCACATAAGTCACGTCGGAGCCGACCTGCTCGACGACACCGGCGGACTCGTGCCCGAGCACCGCGGGCAGCGGATGCGGATAAAGCCCTTCCATGAAGTGCAAATCGGAGTGGCAGAGGCCTGCGACCGACGTACGGATCAGGACCTCGCGCGGGCCCGGCTTCGGCAGGCTGACATCCTCGATGACCAGGGGCTTGTTGACTTCATGGAGGACGGCGGCCTTCATCGAGCACTCCCTATCGCTTTTTTTTGCCTTGAACGCGGGTGCAGCCTACGCTGCCAGAACCAGTTCGCCAACCTCGCTCATGCTGCCAGCGCGATCACCGAGCAGCAGCGCGGCGATCTTCTGCTGCACGGCATTTTCCGTCAGCCGGAACGGGTCACTTGGTGATACGCGGTGATCGATCACGAGGCGCGACAGCAGCAGCCTTCGCGCATCGCCGCGCATGTCGTGAATACGATGCGCCTCCCAGGCGAGCGCGACAGCACTGGCGACATGATAGAGCAGGCTGGTGGCGCGCCGCGCATCGGCCTCGTTGTCGGCCTTTCCCGCGACCTCGCGTGCGAAGCCGACCGCGCGATCGGTGAGATCGCGCAGCCGGTCGCGCCAGGCCTGCGGCACCGAGGGACTGTCATCGAGGCGGGCGTGCAGATCGGCTGCGAGCGCGGATTCGGCGCCGTGGCGGCCGACGGCGCGCTTGAGCGCATCGATCGCGACGATGTTGCCGGTGCCTTCCCAGATCGAACCGAGATGCGCGTCGCGCAGCAGGCGGGCGGTCGCGAATTCCTCGATATAGCCGATGCCGCCGCGCATCTCGAGCGCATCGCCGCAGACTTTTCGCGCATCACGCGTGGCGCGGAATTTCAAGGTCGGCGTCAGGATGCGCAGCAGCGCAGCCGCATCCTGGCTGCCGGCCTCGGCACGGTCGAGTGCGTCCGCGGTGAGAAAGCTCATCGACAGTGCCTGCTCGACCGGCAGCATGATCTTCAGCATCTGGCGCCGGCCCAGTGGCAGGTCGATGATGCGGTTGCCGAACACGACGCGGTTCTTCGCCACCGTCATCGCATCGTGATAGGCCCGCCGCATCAGCGCGGTGGATTTGACGCCATTTGAAAGCCGCGATGAGTTCACCATCTCGGCCATCTGCACAAAACCGCGGTCGAGCTTGCCGACCGCGTAGGCGATCGCGCCTTCGAGCTTGATCTCACCCGAGGCCATCGAGCGCGTGCCGAGCTTGTCCTTCAGCCGCACGATCCGGTAGTGGTTCTGCGAACCGTCGTCGAGGAAGCGCGGCATCAGGAACAGGCCGAGGCCGCGTGTGCCGGGGCCGGCGCCTTCGGGGCGCGCCAGCAGCATCACGACTTTTGCATCGGCGTTCGAGCAGAACCATTTTTCGCCGGTGAGGCGCCAATGGTCGCCCTCCTGTACGGCCGTCGTGGTCAGCGTGCCGACGTCGGAGCCGCCTTCCTTCTCGGTCATGAACTGGCCGCCTTGCGTCAGCTTGCTCATGTCGGTCTGGGTCAGGCCGTCGAGATATTTCGCCTTCAGCGCCTCGCTGCCGAAATTCGCCAGCAGTTTTGCGCAACCGTCGGTGACGTTGATCGGGCAGCCCATACCGAATTCGGTCTGGTTGAACAGGAAGGTGAAGGCGTGCTTGGCGACGACGGGATATTTGTCCGGCCAGCCCATGATGCCCTTGCGGATCGAGAGCGCGTGGATGCCGAACTCGCCGAAGGCCGCGTTCTCCAGCTCGCGATAGGCCGGATGGTATTCGATCCACTGCACGTCGCGGCCGAACTTGTCGCGCTGGTGCAGCATCGGCGTATGCCGGTCGGCGAGCCGCGCGCAGTCGTCGAGACGGCCGCCGGCCAATTCACCCAGGCGATCGAGATGCGGCTCGATGTGGCGGAATAGCGTCTCCGGCAGATGAATGCGCAGGAGATCGGTGAGCGCCTGATCGGCGCGGTAGAAATTCATGCCTGATGTATCGGGTGCCAGCAGGCCGGACGGTGCGGCCGCGACATGTTTCTGCTGCGTTGTGGCTGGCCGTCGCATGATCGTCCTCTTCGTTTCCGCGCCCTGCGGTCATTTTGCGCTGATTTGGCGCTTGCCGCTTGGGATGATGTCGATCATGCTCCAGTCGCGAAAGCGGATAAAGCCGCAAATTGTCAGGGAGGCATGATCGCCGTGAGGGAGCAATTCGCTCTGCCGAATTGTCATCGCTCCGGCTGGTTGTCGACGCGGACGATGCATAGATCAGCGGCTTCCTGTCTCCGAGAGATCACGCCATGGAACACCCGAAATACAAGATCGCCCTCATCGTCGGCGCCGGCGAAGGCCTGAGCGCCTCACTGGCGCGGCTATTGTCCGCCCAGGGCATCCGTGTCGCACTGGCCGCGCGAAAAATTGAGAAGCTTGGCGCGCTCTGCAGCGAGACCGGCGCCAAGGCCTATGCCTGCAACGCCACCGAGCCTGATGACGTCGAGCGCCTGTTCGGCCTCGTCGAACGCGAGATCGGCACGCCTGACGTTGTCGTCTACAACGCCAGCGGCCGCGCGCGAGGGCCGTTCGTCGATCTCGTTCCGGCCGACGTCGCGAACGCGATTGCGGTCAGCGGCTATGGCGGCTTCCTGGTGGCGCAGCAGGCGGCCAGGCGCATGCTGCCGAACAAGCACGGCGCGATCCTGTTCACCGGCGCTTCGGCCAGCGTCAAGGGCTACGCGCAGTCCGCGCCCTTCGCGATGGGCAAGTTCGCGCTGCGCGGCCTCGCACAGAGCATGGCGCGTGAATTGTCACCGCAAGGCATCCATGTCGCGCATTTCGTCATCGACGGCGGCATCCGCAGTGCGGCGCGCACGGAAGCACCGGACAAGCCGGATTCGATGCTCGATCCCGATGCCATCGCGGAGAGCTACTGGAACGTGTTGCAGCAGCCGCGCAGCGCCTGGAGCTGGGAACTGGAGCTGCGGCCGTGGGTGGAGAAGTTTTGAGGCGATAAATAACAACAGCCGTCATTGCGAGGAGCGAAGCGACGAAGCAATCCAGGCTATATCCGCACGGACAGCCTGGATTGCTTCGCTTCGCTCGCAATCACGAACAGAGGGAGGAACGATGACCACGGAAACCACCATCGACACCGGCACCAATGAACTCCTCTGCGTCATCCGTGATCGCGTCGCCCTGATCACACTGAACCGGCCCGAGGCGCGCAACTCGCTGTCGGACACGCTGACCCCGGCGCTGCGCACGATGATCCGCACCTGCGGCGAGAATCCCGATGTCGGCGCGCTGCTGATCTCCGGTGCGGGTGAAGCGTTCTGAGCCGGCGGCAACGTCAAGGGCATGGGCGCGCATCGCGACCCGAAGAAGCTGGAGATGTCGCTGGAAGATCGTGTCGCCGATCTCCAGGAGCGACAGCGGTTGCTCACCGGCGCGCTGGTGTCGGTGCGCAAGCCGACGATCGCGGCGCTCCCCGGTCCCGCGGTCGGCGCAGGGCTCGCCATCGCCATGGCCTGCGACATCCGCATCGCCGCCCAATCGGCCTTCGTCGCCACCGGCTACGCCCGCATCGCGCTGAGCGGCGATTACGGCATCGCATGGCTGCTCACCCGGCTCGTCGGCACCGCGCGGGCGCGCGAGTTGCTGTTCACCGGCGACAGGGTCGACGCGGCGAGATGCGAAGCCATCGGCCTCGTCAACCGCGTCGTGCCCGACGACAAATTGCAGGCCGAAGCCTTCGCCCTGGCAAAATCCCTCGCCGAAGGCCCGCGCCTCGCGCTGCGCTACATGAAGGACAATCTCGACGAAGCCGTGCTGTTCGATTTCGAGACCGCGCGCGACCACGAGGCCGAACGGCTGATCCGCCTGACCACGACCGCCGATCACAAGGAGGCCGTGCAGGCGTTTATCGAAAAGCGCAAGGCCGTGTTCACGGGGAAGTAGGGCTTCGGAAAATGGTTGACCGTCACCCTGAGGTGGCCGCTTCTTCAGCGGCTCGAAGGGCGACGGCCCGGCTGTGGCTGCCGGGAGCCGAATGCCAGGGAATCAGCGGGGCCGTTCATCCTTCGAGGCTCTCCACGCGACGCGTTGCGTCGTGTGGCTCGCACCTCTCAGGATGACGGGGGAGTGAGCGCAAAAGATGACCGGCTCTATTTGCCCGCAAGGGCAACAGCATCAATCGTCGCGGCGTGGCGCAAATTCACGCTTCAAGCGAGCCATTTCGCCAGGGTTATTCAATATCTCAACTGCCCGATCGCTGAGTGGGCCACCGGCGCACATTCCCAATACCGCGTCGATTCGCCCCCGATAGACGACACGCCTGCTGTTGAACTCCACCGCCTTCGATGGATCGGCGAAATCGTTCGGGTACGCCGCCATGACGACAATTTTTCCGGGAGGCCACGCCACCATTGATGGTTTACCGATGCAACTGTATTCGCACCATTTTTCACTGATGACGAAGGCTTTGCGATCCTTTGACGTCGTAAATAATCCCCCTTCAGGATTTCAACGTGGTCGAAGACGAGGAGACTGATCGGGATACTCGTCTTGCGAATGTCGGAGAGATAGCGCGTGGACGCGACGCGCCCGCGGAATATGATCGGCGCGTGCTCCAGCCGATAGAGATTCAGACGATCCTCTGCATCGCGCAGCTGCTGCTCACGGGAGATTTCATCACCGTCAACGGGGTGGGACCAGATATTCGGCGGGAGTGGACAATCCAGCGCTTCTACTTTCTCAGGAAACACCAGAGCACCAAGGAAAGAGAATGCGAGAACAATAGCACGCATAGATAAGTGGCTTCTTCAGTCTGGCCAGGACGCACAAGGCGGTCGGATTGGCCGCTTCCACAAGCTAGAGGGCGACCGCGCGTTTGACAATCAGTTGCCTCAACCGGGAATTGTCTCGCCATCGCGTCGTGTCATCTCCGTGACATGGTCGGGCCGGTTTCACATCTCGCAAAATCCGCGAACCTGCGCAGCGCAGCCGGCAATTGGCCGCGGCTTGGGTAGTAGAGGAAGAGGCCGGGATCAGTCGGCGATGTTGTGTGAAGGCAAAAAAAGCCCGGCTCTGTTTGACCAGGGCCGGGCTTGCAGTTGTGTCAGGCCGAGGCTGAGGGGCTGTCGGCCTGACGGGAAAGGGCGACGAGACGCCAGCTCGCGCAGGGAATGTCTTTCGGTGCGACCGAGATCTCCTTGTCGAAGCGCACCAGCTTCCAGTCATCAGGATGATTGACGAAGGCAAAGCCGGATTTGCGTGCGAGCGAGATCATGGCCTCGTTGGAGCGCAGCGTATCGCCGAACATGTGCTCGGCGCCGAGTGCAGCCGCGCGGCACTCGAGGTTCTTCATGAGCGCGGTGGCGATGCCGTGGCCCTGCCAGCGGTCGTCGACCGACAGACCGAATTCAAGCGTCGCGGTGTCGGCATGCAGCGCGTAGCGCGCTTCGGCGACGATGGTCTCGAAGCCGTCGACCATCATGGTCGCGACCACGGTAAAACGTTCGCGTTCGCCGACCTGAAGGAAGTCGTGGAGCAGGCCCTGCGGCAGCTCGCTGATCGCGCCGAAGAAGCGGTTGTAGCGGGACCGCGTCGAGAGCGAGCGAAAATAGTGCTGGAGCTCCTCGGTGTCGCGCGGCTCGACGAAGCGAACATTAAGCGGCTCGCCGTTCCGGATACGCAGCGTGTCCGAATATTGCTTCAGATCTTCCAGGCGGAGAGTGCGCATGACGCGAGCCCAAAGGGAAAGAGGCCGGGACAAGGGACCGCCGGCGCCCCTGTGATCAGGCGGCGCCGGCCTGGCGGCCTGATCAGGCCCGCCAGAAGGGTTTATCGGCCTCATAGGCCACATCGCTCCAGGACAGCCCGACGTCCTGAAGGTCACGCGCGGACCAGTTGGTGAGCTCCCGCCGGGTCCGATAGCGCTCGTGCCAGACGTGAAGGGTCTCACCGATCTGCTGGACCAGACCGGGCGCATGATGATTTGTCATCGAATTCTGGGTCAAAGTAGACATTTTCAGCTCCTGGAGCTAAGTTGACCCGTAATATCTGCTTCCTGGTGCGCTGCGACAAACGACAATTTGTACCCTTTCGCATGAAATAACGTCATGTATCCTGTTGCCAGATGACTGCCAGATTGCCCTCCCTGAACGGATTGCGGGCCTTTGAGGCTGCCGCGCGCCATCTCAGCTTCACGCTGGCGGCGTCCGAGCTGAACGTGACCCAGACCGCGATCAGCCATCAGATCCGCAGGCTCGAGGAGGAGCTCGGAATCCGGCTGTTCGTCCGGCAGAACCGCGCGCTGGCGCTGACGGCGGAGGCGCGCGACTATTTGCCGGGCGTCCGTGCCGCCTTCAACGACCTTCGCCTCGCCACCGACCGGCTGCTGCGCAAGGACGACGACAAGGTGCTGACGGTCTCGACGCTGGCCTCGCTTGCCGCAAAATGGCTGCTGCCGCGGCTGACCGATTTCCAGGAGCACCATCCCGGCATCGACGTCCGCATCACCACCTCGACCAGCCTCGTCGATTTCCAGCGCGACAATGTCGACGCCGCGATCCGCTACGGGCGCGGCCAGTGGCCCGGTTTGCGCGCCGACTGGCTGATGGCGGACGAGCTGTTTCCTGTGTGCAGCCCGTCTCTCTTGCGCGGCGGCAAGCCGCTGCGCTGTCCGGAGGATCTGAAGGGCTATCCGCTGCTGCACACCTCCAACGCCAACAGCGACGACTGGCGGCTGTGGCTGACGGCGGCGGGCCTGCCAGGCGATATCGCCAGGCAGCCCGGCATCACCTTCGACATGATCTTCATGACCATCCAGGCCGCGATCGACGGCATCGGCGTGGCGATGGGGCGAACCTCCTACGTCCAGGACGACATCGCCAAGGGCCGGCTCGTGGTCCCCTTCAAGATCGCGCTGCCGGCCGATGCCGGCTTCTACCTGGTCGCGCCGGAGGGCCGCCGCGAGGCGCCGAAGCTCACCGCGTTCCGCGATTGGATGATCGCCGCAACGCAGAATAAAGCCTGAAAAATCATCGGCTTCCGCGATGAAATCGATTGACTCGCCGCGCCTCGCGCGAGAGGGGTAAGACATATTGTCGCAGCCACAATCTGTCGCCTTGCCGTGAAAATCAGTTCCGGTCTGGCCGCGACTTCAGGGGAGCAACACCATGGCTGGACCAGCAGCATCAACCAATCCGCCCGAGATCAAGTCGCGCATTGGCGCGATCCTGCGCGCAACGAGCGGCAATTTCCTCGAGCAGTTCGACTTCTTCCTGTTCGGCTTCTATGCCGCCGCCATCGGCAAGGCGTTCTTCCCGTCCAGCAACGAGGCCGCGTCGTTGCTCAACACCTTCGGCGTGTTCTGGCTCGGCGCGCTGATGCGCCCCGTCGGTGCGATCGTGCTCGGCGCCTATATCGACCGCATCGGCCGCCGCAAGGGCCTGATCGTCACGCTCGGCATCATGGCCGCCGGCACCGTGGTGATCGCATTCTGCCCGAGCTATGCGACCATCGGCATCGCCGCGCCGGTCATCGTGCTGCTAGGCCGCCTGCTGCAAGGTTTTTCCGCCGGCGTCGAGCTCGGCGGGGTGTCGGTTTATTTGGCGGAGATTTCGACGCCGGGCAATCGCGGCTTCTACACTTCATTCCAATCCTCGAGCCAGCAGGTCGCGATCTTCGTGGCCTCGATCCTCGGCTATCTCCTCTCCGAGGTGATGCCGGCCGACACGGTGGCCGCCTGGGGCTGGCGCATCCCGTTCTTCGTCGGCTGCCTGATCATTCCCCTGATCTTCTTCCTGCGGCGGACGCTCGAGGAGACGCCGGCCTTCCTCGCCATGAAGAAGCACCCGACGGCAAACGAGGTATTCGCCTCCGCACTCGCCAACTGGCGCATCGTCCTCCTCGGCATGATGATCGCGGTCCTGACCACGACGACGTTCTACTTCGTCACCGTGTACACGCCGACCTTCGGCAAGACCGTGCTGAAGCTGTCGACGCAGGATGCGCTGCTGGTGACGTTGCTGGTGGCCGTGACCAACTTCTTCTGGAATCCGGTCGGTGGTGCATTGTCAGACCGCATCGGCCGCAAGCCGGTGCTGATCACCATCGCCTGCCTGTCGCTCGTCACCGCCTATCCGGCGCTGCACTGGCTGGTGGCGGCGCCGACCTTCGGCAAGCTGCTCGCGGTCGAGATGATGTTCTCGTTCTATTTCGGCGTCTACAGCGGCACCATGCTCGGCGCGCTGGTCGAGATCGTGCCGGCCCATGTGCGCACCACCTGCTTCTCGCTCGCCTTCGCGCTCGCGGCTGCGTTGTTCGGCACCTTCACGCCGTTCGCCTCGACCCTGCTGATCGAGCACACCGGCGACAAGGCCTCGCCCGGCTTCTGGTTGATGTTTGCGGCCTTCCTCGGCATCATCGCGGCCTCGGTCGTCTATCGCGGCGGCGGCAAGGCGGTGCCGACGTATGATGCGGTGGTCGAGCCGGTCGGCGGTCACGCTCGACAACAGGCGTAAGCGGCCGAGCCGAGACGATGTCGGCCTCGTCGGCATTGAGTGCTCGACGACCGGCCCCGCCACGCCTTGAGCAATAAAAAACACCCGGCGGTTTCCCGCCGGGTGTTCGTTCAGACCTGTCGACAGATTACCAGTTGCGCTGAGCGCGGAGGATCATGGCAATCGAGTCCTGATCCTTCAGCTCGTAGACTGCGGCGGGCTTGGCGGTCGTGACCGCCGGGGAGAGGCCAACCGTACCAGAGTACTTCTGGTCGAGATGGGTCCAGGACAGGTCAGCCGAGAACGTCAGGTTCTTGACCGGGGTCCAGCGGGTGACGACACCGAGCTGGCCGATCGCGAAGTCCGGGTTACAGCTGGTCACACCCGCCAGGCCACCGAACACGCCGCCAGCACCGCCAGCGCCGCAGAGGGTGGTCTTGGCCAGCGTGCCGAACTGGGCCTGGGCGTAGGCACCGTAGATCGCGGAGTTCCAGGACGCATCCCAGTTGTGGGTGTAGGCGCCACGGAAGCCCCAGGTTTTGACGGTTTCCTGCGAGCTGCCGGTCACGAACACCGTGTCAGGAGCATTAGCGAAGCCGAGGCTGCCGTAGGTACCAGCAGTGCTCGAGCTACCGTACAGCGCGTAGGAGCTGCCCGACAGGTTCTGGAAGTTGTAGCGGGTCGCACCGTCGGTGTAGACGCCCTGGATGTTGATCGTGTCACCCGCGCCGGTCGGGATGTTCTTGATCGACAGAGCGAGCTGAACCGCCCAACCCCACTTGTCGTCGGGGTGGCCGGAGACTTCGGTCGCGCCGTAGTAACCGACGTGGTTGTCATGCGCAGCCACCGACGCCTGGAAGAGGCCCCAAGCCTGGTCGACGCGCACCTGACCGACGAGGTTCGGCGAACGCGAGCCTCCGAGAGCGTTGGTGCCGTAGGAGCCGCCGATCATGCCACCCGCGGTCGCGCCGGTCATGTTGAGGTTGCCGGCCTGATAGTAGACAGTCGCGTCTTCCGCTGAGAACGACGCCGTCACGCCCTGGCCGAAGTCGGCGGTGTAGGTGAACTGGTTGACACCAGTGACCGTGCCGCTGCCGCCGACGAGGTTGTCGGTGATGTTGCCGGGATAGTTGGTCCAGGGCGCGTCGAACTGCGACACGGCCTTACCCATGGTGAAGCCGGCGAACTGGATGAAGGCGTAGTACACGCCGAGCGCACCGCCCGAGGTATTGCCGTCGGTGCCGTTGACGCTGCCGCTACCATTCGAACCGACGAGGCCGGTGCCCGCAGCATTGAGACCGAGCGTACCGCTGTACTGGGTTCCGCCCGTTGCCGAACCGGTCGGGGTATAGTTGCCGGTCGTCCAGGTGAAGACGCCGTCGAAGAAGGTGCGGACCACGCCGTACTCGGTCGCGGTGCGGGTGTCGATGTTGAGGTCTTCACGTGCGCGGAACGTGTAGTAGTTCATCAGGCGGTTGCGAGCACCGGCAGTACCGCCCTGGTTCGGATTGAAGTCCGAGTTGGTATTGAGGTTCGCATCAGCGCGCACGTAACCACCCAGCTTGATGCAGGTGTCGGTGCCCGGGATGTAGTAGAAACCGGCGCCGTACAGCGAGCAGATCTTCACGTATTCGACCGCTTTGGCCTTCACGGGAAGATCGGCAGCGAACGCCCCGGAGGCGGCCATCAGGCCGGCAGCCGAGCCGAGAAAGAGTGTCTTCGTAAACTTCATTAGTAAACCTCCAGGTCGGTTCAGGGGCTCGGCTCCCCGGAGGAGGCCGCTTAACCCTCTCAATTTCCGTTCAATTCAGATCCGCACTCGAGGTCCGGACTGAAACGACAGTGAGGTGCCCCCCCTCCGTCGTGGCTTCACATATAGTTTATAAAAACAATCGTCTAAATTTATTGATTTAATGAATCGAAACTTCAGGGAGAGATGTTGCTTGGGGGCCACAGGACGGCCAGGAATGTCACATAACCCTCAGATATAAAACGAAAAAGCCCTCAGGGGGCATCCCGAGGGCTTTCTTGGAGGTCTCACATCGCTGTCCATCGACAAGGTCAAGAGCAGCAAAGATTGAGTGCGATAAGACCTAATTTAATTAATTGTCTTTTGCAAGCATCAAGCGAGCCGACCGTCTCCGTCATGCGGCCTCTACCACTATCGTCATTGCGCGATATCCGAGACGACTCCCAAATATCCCATTAAAAGACTGATCCAAACGAAACGGGGGGGAGCCACATGATCGAGAAAAAACTCGACAGGGCGATTACGGACTTCATCTGGAATGTCGTCGAAATCCACTCTCAGCTGGATGACATCCACACCAGCTGGGCCGGACTGCTGGGCATTACCGAGCCACAGTGGCTGATCTTGATGGCAATCACCGAACTGGACGAGGGACGAGGCGTCGCCGGGATAGACATTGCGAACAAGTTGCGGGTCCACCCGGCCTTTGTGACCAACCAGACCAAGGCGCTCGAAAAGAGCGGCTTTCTATCGCGGCGACCGGGAGCAGACGACGCGCGCTTCGTCCTGATGTCGCTGACTGCAAAGGCGACAACGGACATCGAAAAGCTGTCCAAGAGAAAGCTCGCGTTGAATTCGACGATGTTTAACGAGCTCGACGAGAAGACCTTGGCTGATCTGAATGCTGCGCTTGCAACGATTGCCAAGAATGCCCGGCTGGCTGCACGATTGCTCGCTATCGACGTTTCCTGATCAGCTGATGTCCGGCGCGGAATGAGCGTCCGAGCCGGACGCGATTGTCGCCGTACCGCGCCAGGATCGTCCCGCTCGCTGTCGCGGCTAGAGGTAGACCACGGGATCGAGCTGACGAGCGGCTCCAAGCTTGCTGTCGAGCCATTCGAACACGAAATCATCCACAGCGATGAAATTCTCGACCTCGCCCAGAGGGTGCGGGATGCGGTTCGGCACGACGATCGAGCAATCGGCTCCAGCCTGCTGATAGCCAGCTTGGAGCTCCAGTGCATCTTTCTCCCGGACCATTGAGCGACTCCCGGGGACCATGAGAAGCGGGCAAGGTAGTCGGCGCGACGGCAGCAGCGAACCCGTCGAGGTCCCCCCATGCGCGGCCTGCTCAAGGCCGGTCATCCAGCGTAGTGACGCTCGACGCGTGACCGACTTCAAGAGGCCACCGTCGCACACGGCGGCAGCTATCCTGCGATCCGCGAGGGCAAAGCTGGACGCATGACTGGCGCCCGTCCCTTCGCCATAGATTGCGATCCGCCGTGAGTCGACATCCGGGCGGGCCTCCAGATAGTCCACCCAGCATTGCAGGATATGCTCCAGCTTGAAGGGGCGACGAACAGATAAATTGCAGGCATCGACGAGCAGGAGTGACATGTTCCGGCAGAGTGAGACCGGCAACAGTCTGCTCATCATCGAGCCTATGGTGATTTCTTCGTCACTGACGCAGATGACCGCGGGTGCGGAAGGCCGCCCATGCCGGAACGCCGGCAGAAATAAGCCAGTCAGCGCCCCCTGATCGAAGCAATCAATCTTCACGCGCTCGATCGCTGGACCGGCGTCATCCTCGAAACCCGTCAGGCTGATATCGACTTTGTCTGCGAGGTCGAGACTCGCGAGATCGCCTGGACGAGACAAGCTTCTCGCGACTTCAAAGGCCGTCAGCGAGCACAGCCACGCTCCCCGCGCAATCTGAACGGAACTATCTTCACGCACGGACTCGGCGAATATCCGGTAGTCGTCTGCAACCCTCAACCAGTCCGAAACCCACAGATGCCGATGCGCCTCATGCGCAAATTCTGCGACGGACAGGTTTTCGAAAAATTCGGACGCGCGCTTCCGCAGGCGTGCCAGGCTTCGACCGGCGTCATCGCACGCGCCGTGAGGCCAATGATCCCCTTCCATCTCTGTCTCCGAAAGGCGCTGTCAGCGGTTGCCCGGACTTGCCGGCTTCGCGTTCAGCGCGGCGCCCTGCATGCCTACTCGATGTGATCGCAGGCGCGCTTCGCTTCGCGTAGCGAAGACACTGGGCGCAACGGTCTGCAGTCCAAACGAACCGGTTTCGATACAAGATCCACGCCGGCTCAACTCCATCGTCACGTCTCAGCTCCGTTGCTGATCACAGTTAGCGTCCCGGCCCCACTCTGCCACTTTTGTGCGTCCGGGTTTTGTAGTTTTTTGCTGCGGCGGTGATTAAATTATAGCTGTCATTTGATGACAGAGGAGGCATCTCACGCGGCCCACTAAGCCCCGAAGGCAACAAAACCTGAAACCAGCAAGGCTTTTGATCAATTCGCACAAGGTGCGGCCCATGGTCGCCGTTATGAGGCAAATCATAGCTGGAGAAGATGCGTTCACGGCGAACCCAGGGCTTCCCCGATTTTCGTGCGCACTTCGTGCACGCTCTGAGTGATTTGCCACTCAAGACAATCAGATGGTGCCGAATCTCCCTCGGCATGGTCGCCTCGCTGATGACCAGCGAACAAGCGCTCTTACTTCACCGCTTCCCGTAACAACGGGGCAAGGAGCCCAGTCCCGATGCGGTGAGAGTTAAAGCTCAACCACCACGTAGTCGCTCTCAACCTTCACCGGTATCGTCTCAGCAACGTACGGTCCCTTCACGACAGCGGCGCCCGGCTCGACATGGGCCGGGTACGCCTTGACGCGGAAGCGGCGGGGATCGCAGTAGGACTGGCCGGTGCGGACGTCGAACTCCCAGCCATGCCAGGGACAACGAATGATCTCGCCGAGTTTGGTGTATTCGATCTCGCCTGGATCGTTCGATTGCGCGAGCCCGATCAGCGGTCCCTCGCACAGCGCCGCGCCCTGATGCGGGCAGCGGTTCATGAGGCCGAAATACTTGCCCTTGATGTTGAATACCGCGATTGGCCGCCCGTCGATCTCCAGAAATTTTCGCGTGCCCGACGGAAGCTCATCGACCGGCGCGATCACGTGCCGCGCCATCAACTGGTCCCGTACAGTGCACGCGCATTACCGAGATAAAACGCCTCGCGATCGGTCTCGCTGACGCCCGCCGGCAGCACGCGCGATGGTTCGTCGTAGTCCCAATGCGGATAGTCGGTGGCGAACAGCAGCCGGTCCCAGCCGATCCATTTGATCACGTCGAACAGATCCTCGCGCCGCTCCGGATCCTCCATCGGCTGCGTCGTGTACCACACCTGCTCGCGAATATATTCCGACGGCGGCCGTTTGACGTCCGGCACCTCGCTCCGCAGCCGCTGCCAAACCTTGTCGAGCCGCCACGCCAGCGACGGCGCCCAGCCGAAGCCGGCCTCGATCATCACCATCTTCAATTTCGGGAAGCGCTCGAAAACGCCCTCCAGCACGAGGCTCGCAAGCGCCGATTGCTGGCACTGCGAGTGCCCCACCATCTCCTCGATGTAGTAGCTCGGCCAGCCCGACGGTGTGATCGGGTTGCCGCCGAAGCCGAAGGCGTGGACGCCGACGGGCAGACCCGCTTCTTCCGCGGCTTGGTAGATCGGCCAGTAGCGGCGCTGGCCGAGCGGCTCGACATTGCGGCTGAGCAAGAGCACCTGCACGAAATTCTTGTCGCCGGCGCGCTCGCGGATTTCGGCGGCGGCCGACAGCCCGTCCTCATTGCCGACGACGATGGACGCCTTCAGCCGCTTGTCCTTGCTGGTCCATTTGTCGATCTGCCAGTCGTTGATCGCCGAGCACAGTGCCGCCGAGAGCTCGTGATTGCGGATGCCCTGGCCGGTGTTGAGCGGATTGAGCACGCCGAGCTGCACGTTGTTGGGATCGAGCAGCTGCTTCTGCATGAAGGACAGCGATGAGCCCTGCGGCCCGCCTTCAGGCGGATAGGCGTCGCGGCGCGAAGCGTTGGGCTGGGCCTTCGGATAGGGCGGGCCCTCCATCATGCCCTGATAGGCATGGACGCCGTAGACTTCGAGATGATGCTGCCAGCGTTTGGCGAGATAGGGATAGAGCTCGGTGCGGGTCGCGCGTGCCGGGTGGATGTCGCAGTCCGCGATCGCGGTTTTGACGGTCAGTGGGGGAGCGGCTTCGGAGCTTTCGCGGAACTGAATATTCATCGCCTTGCCTCCTTTGGCAGCGGGCTAAGTCAGGCGGGGATAGGTTGCATGCGGATTGTCGATCATGATCTTGCGCACGAGATCGGGGGTGAGACCTGCGGGCAGCGCGTCCTGGCCGTCGAATTGCCAGTGCGGATAGTCGGTGGAGAATAGGACCATTTCGTCCGACTGCATATGATCAAACAGGCGAATTAATGTCGCCTCATCTGGCGGCGCATCAAACGGCTGTAACGAGAAGTGGATGTTGCTGCGCACAATCTCAAGCGGCGCGCGATCGACCCAAGGTGTCTCCATCCGCACCCCGCGCCAGAACTTGTGAAGACGCCAGAGAAAGGGGGAGATCCAGGAGACGCCGGATTCCAGCATCACCATTTTCAGGCGTGGATATTTGGCGAACACGCCCTCGACGATCAGGCTGGTGAGCTGGGTCTGGAACGCCTGGGCCTGACCGACATAATCCTCGATGTGATAGGAACCCCACCCCACAGCAGTCGGCGGATTGTGATAGGCGGAACCGGCATGCACGCCGATCGGCAGTTCCAGCCGTTCCGCCGCCTCGTAGATCGGCCACAGCGCGCGCTTGCCGAGCGGCGTGTCGCCCATCACCAGCATCAGCACCTGCACGAAGCGGCGGTCGGTCGCGCTGCGCTCGATTTCGGCGACGGCCTTCTCGACGCTTTGCGTGGGGATCACGATCGAGCCGCGCAGCCGCGGATCGCGATCGAGCCATTCCTTCGCCAGCCACTCATTCAGCGCGCGGCAGAACGCGGCCTGCAGATCCTCTGAAAACACCATCTGCACGCCGTAGAGCGGATTGCAGATGGCGCGCGAGAGCTGGAAGGGATTGAGCACATCGCGCTGCATGTCGGCCAGGCTTTCGCCCGGCTTGCCGCTTTCGGGTCGCCAATCGGGCCGCGCCGTGATCGGCGAATTCTGCGGGTAGGATTGCGAGATGAGATCGACCATGCCGCGCGTGGTCACCTGATCGCGCCAATAGTCGTTCAGGTACGGTAGCAGGCTGGTCAGATGCGGCACGGCCGGATGCACATCGCAATCCACCCCGCCGGCGATCAGGGACGCCATGACGTCTCCCTTCACGTTTCCTCGTCGCGTCTTCTCGCGGGCAGCGCTTGGCCGCTCCGCCTTTTGGCCGCCATTCAAGCAGGCCTGCCCGTTGGCTGCAACTCGGCCAACGGCGCTGTCATATGCTAGAAAGGCTGAGCTCGGTTGCGAAGGATAAGGGGTCAAAAGCATGAAAGAGCTCGTCGGCATTGCGGAGCAGGTCGCAGCGAAACTGATCGCGCGCAAACAGACCATTGCTGTGGCGGAATCCTCCACCGGCGGCCTGATCTCGGCCAGCCTGCTCGCGGTGCCCGGCGCGTCCGCCTATTTCCTTGGCGGCGCCGTGGTCTACACCCGCGACGCCAGGCGCGTGCTGATGGATATTTCGGACGAAGGCATGAAGGGCTTTCGTTCCTCGTCGGAGCCCTACGCGCAACTGCTGGCCGAGCAGATGCGCAGCCGCTTCAACTGCGACTGGGGCCTGTCCGAGACCGGCGCGGCCGGACCCACCGGCAATCGCTACGGCGATGCGGCGGGCCACAGCTGCATGGCGGTCGCCGGGCCCGGAGCTGAGGTGATGACGCTGGAGACGGGCAGCAACGACCGCTTGGCCAATATGCAGATGTTTGCGGCGACAGCGTTGAAATTGCTGCTGACGACGTTGGAGCGGTGACCTCGCGGTCTCCCGAATATTTGGACGTCCCGGAGAATGTGCGCTGTGACGCGCTCCCTACCGCGACACGTGCGCCGACACCACCAGCCAGGTCCCGTTCTTCTTCGTCCAGCAATCGGTATAGCGCCCGGTGGCCTGCTCGCCGTTCGCATTGGTGTAGCTCGTCGCCGCGTGGATGATGGCGAAATCGCCCATGATGCGGATGATGACGTCGTGCTCCCTGAGGTTCCGGATCGCAATCGGCTGCGCCGTCTGCTTCAGAAAGGCCTCGCGATCGACCAGCGTCTTGTCGGGATTGGAGCAGTAGAACTCCCGCGCCAAAATCTCGTCGAATCGCTTGACGTCGCAATTCTGCACGGAGGCGACATAGTCGCGGTTGAGCGCGGTGAGCTGTTCGAGGTCGCTGCTCATGAGATTTCTCTCCATTGTTTCGTCATTGCGAGCGAAGCGAGGCAATCCCCGCCTGTCACCGCGGACGGATTTCCGGATTGCTCGTCGCAAGAGCTCCACGCATTGACGAGAAGGACTAGTCATCGAACAAGGGCGGCGGCACGAATCCGCCGAACTCGCGTTCGATCAGCTCGGCGAGCTTCAGCGGTGTACGGTCCTCGAGGAAGGGCCCGATGATTTGCACGCCGACCGGCAGGCCGTCCTTCGATAGACCGAGCGGAATAGCCGTTGCCGGCAGGCCCGTCAGCGTGGCGATGCCGGGCCAGGCAAGCTGGTCCGGATAGGCAAAGTCCTCGCCGTCGATGTTGATCCGGCGCGCCTCCTGCTGCAGCGAATGATCATGCGGATAGGCCGGGGTGGGCATGATCGGGCAGATCACCGCATCGAATGTCCTGAACAAATGTCGCCATTGCGCGCGCAGGCCGGCGCGAGCGCCTTCGTCGAACACCCAGGCCTGATGTGTGCTGGTCATGCCGCGCAGCCGCTCGGCAGACAGGCTCTTGTCCTCAGGCGAGAGCTGTGCTGCCCCGGCACGCGCGCCGGCGAGAATGTCCGGCGGAAGGAAGGCGCCGAGAAAGCTCATCAGCATGCGCATGTAGAGGCGAGAGGCATCCGTGAAGTCGGGAAACAGCGGGCTTTTGCGGGCTATGCTCGCACCTGCGTTCGTCAATCGTTCCGCCAGCTTCTCGATCGCGCTGCGAATGTCGGCATTCGCAGGCAGCAGCGGATGGCTGTCGATCACCAGCACGCGGAAATCCTTGAGCTCTCGGTGTCGCGCCTCCGGCAGCGCGAGCTTGTATCCGATGCCCAGGTCCAACGGATCGGGGCCTGCCATCACGTCCAGGAGCAGGGGCAGATCGGCTGCACTCCGCGCCAACGGACCGATCACCGCCATATCGCGCTCCATCGGGATGGCCGGAAATGGCGGCGGCGTATGGCCACGCGTTGGACAGAGATTGTAGGTCGGCTTGTGCGCATAAACCCCGCAATGGAAGGCGGGCACGCGCAGCGAGCCGCCGATGTCGGACCCGAGCGAGAGCGGTCCGTAGCCTGCCGCGAGCGCCGCAGACGAGCCGCCCGACGAGCCACCGGGCGTGCGGCCGAGGTCGAATGGATTGTTCGTCGTGCCGTAGATATCGTTGTAGCTCTGCCAATCCCCGAGCCCAACGGGAACGTTGGTCTTGCCGAGGATGACGCCACCGGCACCCTTCACCCGGGTGATCGACAGCGCGTCCTCTGTCGGCTTGAAATCTTTCTGCGGCGTCCAGCCCCAGGTCGTGGGCAGGCCGGCGACGTTGTATGATTCCTTCACCGTGATGGGGAGGCCAAGCAGCGGCTTCCGCTCGCCGCGCGCCAATGCGGCGTCCGCCTCGCGCGCGGCGCCGAGCGCACGGTCGAAATCCCGGACGCAGATCGCGTTGACCTTGCCATCGTGACGTTCGATGCGGTCGATCGCATCCTGGGTGAGCTCGACCGCGGAGACCTTCTTTGCGGTCAACGCGGCCGACAGCTCGACAGCGCTCTTGAAACTCCATTCCGATTTGGCCACGGCATGCTCCTGCTCTTATTGCCGGAGGATGATGCGCAGTTTGGCCGAACGCTGCAACGGCTGTTTGATCGCGATTGAATGCCGCTAGCTGTCATCGCCTGCGAAGGCGGGCGATCCAGTACGCCGCGGCTTATCCGCATACGGCTGCTGTCTCTGGAATACTGGATGCCCCGCTTTCGCGGGGCATGACACAGAGAGTGAAGCTGTTACGCCGCCCCGATCAATATGCCCACCGCCAGCACGATCGTCCCGCCGAGCACGATCTGGAACACGGCCTGGAGGAACGGCGTGTCCATGTAGCGTGAGCGGATAAAGGCGATCGCCCACAACTCGAAGAACACGACAACGCCGGCGATTCCGGTCGCGATCCAGAACGCGTTGGCCCAGCTATCGGGCACGAGATAGGGCAAGGTGTGCCCAAGCCCGCCGAGCGTCGTCATCAAGCCGCAGGTGAGACCGCGCAGCCAGGGCGAACCGCGCCCGGTCAGCGAGCCGTCGTCGGACAGCGCTTCCGCAAAACCCATGCTGATGCCGGCACCGATCGAGGCGGCGAGGCCGACCAGAAATGTTTGCCAGTTCTGATGCGTGGCGAAGGCTGCGGCGAACAGCGGCGCCAGCGTCGAGACGGAGCCATCCATCAGGCCGGCGAGACCTGGCTGCACATATTGCAGCACGAACATGCGCCGGTTGGTGCGGTCTTCCTCGGCGCGCACGTCTGAACTCAGGATCTGGTCCGTCAGCTTCGCCGCCACCTCTTCGTGGCCTTTCTCGGCTTCGGCCAGATCGCCGAGCAGGCGGCGCACGCCGACATCCTGCGCCTGTTCGGCGGCCTTCACGTAAAAGCGCTCAGCCTGCAATTCCATTGTCTCGACTTCCCTGCGGATGGTGTCGAGCGGCAGGTTTTTGGTGAGCCAGACCGGACGGCGGCGCAGGAAGCCTTTGACGTCCTCGCGGCGGATCGGGGGCAAATGCGGACCGAAGCGCTGCTCGTACATTTCCAGCAGCATGTGGCGATGGCCGCGCTCTTCCTCGGCCATCTGCTCGAAGATCTTGGCGGAATCCGGATAGCGCTCCTTCAGGTCTTCGGCGAAGCTCATGTAGATGCGGCTGTCCTCCTCCTCGGAGGAGATCGCGACCGCGAGCACCTCGCGTTCGGTCAGATCGGCAAAGTTCTTCACGGCGGCCCTGTTTCATTAGTTTAGAATAGTTCTAAACTATATAGGGCGCTTGGGTTCCCGGGTCAAATCACGCTGCGGCTCTTCGCCAGGAAATCGAGCAGCAGATTGCTTACCTCGGCCGGCTGCTCCTGCTGCACCCAGTGGCCGGCGCCATCGACGAGGTGGCAGCCGAGCATCCTCGTGCAGGCGCGCGCCTGCATCGCCTCGAACACGCCGGGGCGCTGATAAGTGCCCCAATCCTGCTTGCCCGAGATGAAGCAGGAGGGGACGTCGATGCTGCGGCCGGCGAACAGCTGCATCTCGTTATTGAACGTGCCTGACGTGCCGTAGCGATACCATTGCAGGCCGCCCTGGAATCCGGTGCGGCCATATTCTGCGCTGTAGTAGGCGAGCTCGCGGTCGGGCAGCCATTGATTGGAGGCGATCGTGGCCGGCGAGGGCATTTCCTTCGCGACCGTCTCGGCCATGGTCTCGTTCAGATCCATCACATAATAGGTCGGCAGCTTCGCCAGTTCGTTCGCCGACCAGGATTTCAGCGGATATGGCTTGTTGTCGGTCCAGTCAGCGCTCTTGTGATGATAATAGGCGCGTAGGAAATCATGCACGCCCTGCGGCGCGCGGTGTATGTCCGCATTGGCTGGGCGTGTCGCATAGTACCACTGATAATGCTTGCGCGGACGCGGCAAGGCGGCGAGCTCGCGATGCACTGGGTCTGCGGCCGGTGGCTTTGCCGGCGTGTCGATCGTGTTGAACGGCAGCGGCGGCGCTCCGCCGAACGGCGCGCTCATCATCGCCACCGACCGAAACACGTCGGGCCGTATCAGCGCGCACCAGGCCGCGACCGGGCTGCCGAAATCATGTCCGACCACATCGACCTGCTTGTAGCCGAACGCCGACACCAGCCCGAGTGCATCCCGCACCAGATTGAAGAGCGAAAAGGGTGCGAGATCGCCGTCGTACTCCGCGCTCCATCCCGTGGTGCGGCCGTAGCCGCGCTGGTCCGGCGCGATCACGTGATAGCCGGCCGAGCTAAGCGCCGGCATCACCTTGCGCCAGGAGAAGGCGAGCTCCGGAAAGCCGTGCAGCAGCAGGATGCAGGGCCGCCCCCTGGTCTCGAAGCCTGCCTCCAGCACATGCATGCGCAGGCCGTTGATCTCGTCGACATAGCGTGAGCGAATGCCTGCGGGGAGCGGGATGTCGGGGAGCGCTGTCATCGTGTCTCTCCACCCAGTGGAATCGCTAAACCGCCGCGCAGACGAACCCGCTGCCCTTGCGCCTGATCTTGCCGACTGACGGCGAGGGGAAATGCGCGGTGCAGCACAGCGTGTCGGTGTCGCAATAGCGCTCCAGAAAACTGCGGCGCGTCGTTGCCGCCGTAGCCTGATCGACGTCGAACTTCACCGACATCTCCGGATAGAGCGTCTGGATCGGCGAATGCATGAGATCGCCCGAGAATACGGCATCGTCCTTGCCGCGGCCCATCGTGATGGCGACGTGGCCGGGGGTGTGGCCCGGTGTCGGCAGGATGCGCACGTGATCGCCGATCTGATGGTCGTTGCCGACCACCTCGTGGCGCTTGGCCTCGACCACCGGCAGCACGCTATCCACGAAGGGCGGGACAGGCGCCTTCGCATTCTGCTCGGACCAGTAGTCGAACTCCTGCTTGGCGAACACGTAGCGCGCGTTCGGGAACGTTGGCACCCAGCGGCCGTTCTCCAGCCGCGTATTCCAGCCGACATGATCGACGTGGAGATGCGTGCACATCACGAAGTCGATGTCGTCGACGGCGAAGCCCGCGGCGTTGAGCCCGCGCAGATAGGTGTCGTCGGTCTTCATGTTCCATTTCGGACGCTGCGGCCGCGGCTTGTCGTTGCCGATGCAGCTGTCGACCAGGATGGTGTGATGCGGCGTCTTGATCACATAGGACTGGAAGCAGAGGATCAGCGTATCCTGCTCGTCCAGCGCTTTGGCCTGCCGCATCCAGGGGCGGTTCTCGGCCAGCACCTCGCCTGTCAGCCCCGGCAACATCTCCAGCGCCGGCACGAACGAGGTTTCCTGCTCGATGACGCGATGGATCGTGAGATCGCCGACCGAGTATTTGAGGCTCATGAGGACTCCTGCGCTTTACGCTGCCGGCGGCACCGAGATTTTCACGGAGGGCCGCTCCAGCATCTTCTGGTGGAAAGCGTCGAGCTTCGGATAGGCCTTGCGCCAGCCGCAATCGGCGAAGCGGAAGTCGGCATAACCGAGCACGCAAACGAGGCCGATCTGCGAGATGTCGAACGGGCCGTTCAGGACATCGGGCATGTTCTCGAAGCGCGCCATGCCGGTCCATGCCCGGTTCCAATGATCGTCCGACCACGCCTGCCATTGCAGGCCTTGCGGCCGCACCATCTTCTCGTAGCGGCACAGCAGCATGGAATCGAGCATGCCGTTGATCAGGGAGTGATTGGTCTTGGCCTTCCAGCGCCGCGGGCCGTGGTCGGGGATCAGGCTGCCGCCGGCCATCTCGTTGAGATATTCGACGATGACGTAAGAGTCCAAAATGACATCGCCGTCATTGGTGATCAGCACCGGCAGCTTCTTCAGCGGCGTGATGCGCGAATAGTCCTCGTTGGCCGTGCCGGGCGCGACGGTCGCGGGCGTGAGCTCGATCTTGTCGATCAGCCCGAGCTCGATCGCGGCGATGCGCACCTTGCGGGCGAAGGGCGAGGCGGGGGAGAAGGTGAGCTTCATCGGAAATAACCTCTATCCAGACAGATGTTCCTCATCCTGAGGGCGCGCCCCTTGGCGTGCGTCTCGAAGGATGGGCAACGGGAGGTGTTCTCTCGTCACCCGGCGCGAACGTCGGGCGACTGTATTCTTGGCGCATCCTTCGAGACGCGCGCGCGTTGCGCGCTCCTCAGGATGAGGACCGAGGGCTTACGCCGCGACGATCTCCTGGCGCTGCTCGCCGAGACCCTCGATGCCGAGCGTGATGACGTCGCCGACATTGAGGAAGGTCGGCGGCTTCATGCCCATGCCGACGCCGGGCGGGGTGCCCGTGGTGACGACGTCGCCGGGCAGGAGCGTCATGAACTGCGAGACATAGGAGATGCACTTGGCCATGGTGAAGATCATGGTCGCGGTCGAGCCGGACTGGCGGCGCTGGCCGTTGACGTCGAGCCACATCGACAGGTTCTGCACGTCCTTGATCTCGTCCTTGGTGGCGAGCCAGGGACCGAGCGGGCCGAACGTGTCGTGCGACTTGCCCTTGGTCCACTGCCCCAGGCGCTCGATCTGGAAATTACGCTCGGAGACGTCGTTGCAGACGCAGTAGCCGGCGACATGGTTGAGCGCGTCGGCTTCCGAGACGTATTTCGCGCGGGTGCCGATGATCGCGGCAATCTCGACTTCCCAGTCGAGCTTGGTCGAGCCGCGCGGCTTTTCGACCGCATCGTTCGGGCCGGAGAGGGCGGTGTTCGCCTTGAGGAAGAAGATCGGCTCGGCCGGAATCGGGTTGCCGGTCTCCTTGGCATGGTCGCTGTAGTTGAGGCCGATCGCCACGAATTTCGAGATGCCGGTGACGGGAGCGGCGAACCGCGGCTTGCCGGAGACGGCAGGCAGCGAGGCGGGGTCGAGCGCCGCCAGTTTCTTCAGGCTATCGGGCGAATAGGCCTCGCCGGTCAGGTCTTTCACATGCGCCGACAGGTCGCGCAATTGGCCGGATTTGTCGATCAGGCCGGGCTTTTCCGCACCCTTCTCGCCATAACGAACAAGCTTCATTCTCGTTTCTCCCTGGGAATGGACCGATCGGTTGAACAGCTTCATGGAACAGCGCGGCGGGAAATTCAACCGCTCAAAGCGGGGCGCATTGCAGCCCTCTCGATTCGGGAGGCGCCTCCGTGTCCCGGACGCGGTGCAGCGTGCAACGCTGCTCCGCAGAGCCGGGACCCAACAGAATGTCACAAGCATGGGCCCCGGCTCAGCAGCGCATCACTTCGTGCTGCGCAGCGTCCGGGGCATGAGGCCTAGGCCAGCGCCTCGAACCTGAACGCATCCCCATCCCGCTGGATATGCCCGGCGGAAAAATGCCCGCCGATCACCAGCGTCGGCGTGTCGGCAAAGCGCGAGAATAATGTGTGCCGGCTGGCGGCCGATTGAGCGGGGTCGGTATCGACGACCGAGCACCAGTTAAGATGCGCCATCTGGCAGGGGTGGTGGGCGACGTCGCCGGCGAGCAGGGCTTGCTCGCCGCCGGACTCGATCAGGACGCTCATGTGCCCGGGACTGTGGCCGGGGGTCGGGATCACGCAGATTTCTTCGCAGAGCCGATGGTCGCCCGGGATCAGCTCGGCCTGGCCCGCATCGACGACCGGCTTCACGGAATCATCGAACACCGCGACCTTGTCCGGCTCGGCCGTGTAGTCGCGCCAATACTCGTATTCGGTCTTGCCGAACAGATAGCGCGCGTTCGGGAAGGTCGGCACCCATTAACCGCCGGACAGCTTCGTATTCCAGCCGACATGATCGACATGAAGATGTGTGCACAGCACGGTGTCGATGCTATCGGGCGCAAAGCCGGTCGCAATCATCGTCTCCAGAAACGGCGTGGAGCGGTTGTTCCAGGTCGGCACGCCACGGCCCTGCTTGTCGTTGCCAAGTCCCGTATCGACCACGATGCGGCGCGTCGGCGTCTCCACGACCAGCGAGTGGATCGACATTTTCAGCCGGCCCTCTTCGGTGGCGAAATGCGGGATCAGCCAGGGCAGCTTCCGGATTTCATCGTTGGTCGCTGCCGGCAGGATGAAGCGGGTTGAACCGACCGTCTCCATTTCAACGAATTTCGTGATCTTGACCTTGCCGACCTTTCACGACATCCGGCGCATCCCCAAGTTCTTGCTACCCCCAAGTTCTTGCTTTGGCCCGGAACATGCGCTGTTTCCGCCGTCAGGCGCAATGGATCATCTGACGCGGTGCGGCGTTATCGCGGGAACCCCAGGGAAAGCCAAAGGGCCAGCCATGCCAGAGCTTGCAATTTCCGCGGAGAAAGTCGCCTTCATCATCGAGAAGGCGCGCGAGTTCGACGTCAAGGAAGGAAATTCCGATCCGGATTCCGGCTCGAACGCAACCGATGACACTGCGGTCGACGTCCTCGGGGATGACGGCGCCGATCCGGTCGTCAACGAGCTCGGAAGCTTCATCGTCGCCATGAACGAGGACGAGCAGATCGATCTCGTCACGCTGACCTGGCTCGGACGCGGCGACGGCACGATCGACGACTGGAACGATTTGCGCGCACGCGCCGTGGAGGCGCGCGCCGAGTATCGCAGTCCCCGGCGCGAAACGGCGCATTATCTGCTCGGTGAGCCGATGCTGGGCGATCTGCTCGCCGACGGGCTCGACGAATTCGGCATCGACTGGACCGACGAGCGTCTCACCGCCGATTCCTCCGATCCCAGCGAGCGGGACGAGGACGAGATCACGAAGCCGCGGTGATCCCGGAGTGCGCCCTCTCCCCGCAGGACGGGGAGAGGGCGAAGGAGCGTTACAGCGTGCCCGGGAAAGCGCCGCCGTCGAGCAAGATGTTCTGCCCCGTGATGAAGCCTGCCTTGGCGCCGCACAGGAATGCGCAGGCATAGCCGAACTCGTCGGGCTGGCCGAAGCGCCCGGCGGGGTTGAGCTTGGCGCGCTCGGACAGGATCTGGTCCGGCGTGACGCCGCGCTTGTCGGCCTCGGCCTTCGCGGTGCCGGTCAGACGGTCGGTCTCGAACGGGCCCGGCAGCAGGCCGTTGATGGTGACGTTGTTGATCACGGTCTTGCGCGACAGGCCGGCGATGAAGCCGGTGAGGCCGGCGCGCGCGCCGTTGGAGAGACCGAGAATGTCGATCGGCGCCTTCACCGCGGCCGAGGTGATGTTGACGACACGGCCGAACTTGCGCGCCATCATGCCGTCCACGGTCGACTTGATCAGCTCGATCGGGGTCAGCATGTTGGCGTCGATCGCCTTGATCCAGTCGTCGCGGGTCCAGTTGCGGAAATCGCCGGGCGGCGGGCCACCGGCATTGTTGATCAGGATATCGGGTTCGGGGCAGGCCTTCAACACGGCCTCGCGGCCCGCCGGCGTCGTGATGTCGCCGACGATCTCGGTGACAGTCACATCAGGATAGGCCTTGCGGATGTCGTCGGCCGTCTTCTTCAGGGCCTCGGCGCCGCGCGCGGTCAGCGTGACGTGAACGCCGGCCTCGGCCAGCGAGATGGCGCAGGCGCGTCCGAGGCCTTTGCTGGATGCGCAGACGATGGCGCGGCGACCTTTGATCCCAAGATCCACTGTTTCACTCCCGTAATGTCAAGCAGGTTTTTAGAGGCCGCTACTCTAGCCAACCTTGGCGCCGCTGATAAGGGACGGGCTCGCATCAAAATGCATGCGCGCTCGCGCGGCGATGCAAATGTGCGGGCATGATCCGGAAAAGCGTGCAGCGGTTTTCCGAAAAGATCATGCCCAGACAATGAGCTAGATGCGCCGCTCCTGCTTGAGACGGTCAATCGCAGCGGCCGCCTCCGGCGGCAGCGACTTGAAGCCCATCTGGCCCACCGTCGAGAACAGCGGCCGCAGATGCGAGCCGGCGAGAAACGGCGGCTGGCGGTTGGCCGGCACGATCTGGTCGAACACCAGCACCAGCGTGGTGGCGACGAGGCCGACCCTGACGGCGCCGAGCGCGGCGCCGCCGAGCCGGTCGCCGATGCCGGCCTTCCGTATCGTGTCGCTCAGCGCCAGGCGGCCGATATATCCAAACAGCATGCCGACCACCACGAAGATGCCGAAGAACCAGATCCAGTTCTGAAGCAGCGACGAATTCGGATTGCCCGCGACCTGCGGCACGATCAGCGGCATCAGCGCGACGGCGACGGGGGCGGCGAGGAGATAGGCCAGGATCGTCATGGCGCTGCCGAGCAGGCCGGTCCTGAAACCGAAGCCGATCGCGATGACGAGCGCCGCATAGACGACGAGATCGAAACTGTTCATGAGTGCGAGCTCACCTCGGATGGAAAATTGCCTCGATGGAACGAATGAACGCAGGACCGATCATTCCGGTTTCAGATCGTTAAAATCGTCTGTATTGATGGCTCCAAGCTCAGGGAAATCGCCCAAGGAAGGCGTTAAGGAAAGCGTCATGTCAGACCTATTCGACGTCAGTAAAGAAACCATCCTCGTGACAGGCGCGAGCCAGGGGCTGGGGCGGCAATTTGCCCGGGTGCTGGCGGCGCATGGCGCGGCCGTCGCGCTCGCGGCGCGGCAGACCGACAAGCTGAAGAGCCTGGAAGAAGAGATCCGCGGCAAGGGCGGCCGTGCCGCCGCCGTCGCGCTCGACGTCACCGACACCGCATCGATCGCCAGGGCCGTCGATGCCGCGGAAGCCGCGCTCGGCCCGGTCACGGTGCTGATCAACAATGCCGGCATCGCGATCGAAAAGCTCGCGACCGAGCAGACCGAGGCCGATTGGGACGCGGTGATCGGCGCCAATCTCAAGGGCGCCTATTTCCTTGCGACCGAGATCGCGCGCCGCATGATCGCGCGCAAGCAGGAAGGCAACATCGTCAACATCGCGTCCGTACTCGGCACCGGCGTGCTGAAGGCGGTGTCGCCTTACGCGATCTCCAAGGCCGGCATCATCCAGGCGACCAGGGCGATGGCGCTGGAGCTTGCGGGGCAGAACATCCGCATCAACGCGCTGGCACCCGGCTACATCGACACCGAGATGAACCACGCGTTCTGGTCGACCCCGTCAGGCGAGCGTCTGGCAAAACGCATCCCCCAGCGCCGCATCGGCGCCGAGTCCGATCTCGACGGCGCGATCCTGCTGCTGGCCTCGAAGGCCTCGCGCTACATGACAGGAAGCGTCATCACCGTCGACGGTGGCTTCTTGTTGAACTGAAAAGCTGCCGCGTACTCCGTCCTCATCCTGAGGAGCCGCGCAGCGGCGTCTCGAAGGATGAAGATGCGTGCGAGGCGCGTCCTTCGAGACGCGCGCAAGCGCGCGCTCCTCAGGACGAGGTCGGAGCAAGCGGCTGCCCGTAACTCGGCGCGGCTTTAACTCGTCCGCATCTCCACCCTGATCATATCCGCCGCCTTCTCCCCGATCATGATGGTCGGCGCATTGGTATTGCCGCCGATCAGCGTCGGCATGATCGAGGCGTCGACGACGCGTAGAGCCTCGATGCCGTGCACCTTCAGCGCCGGATCGACCACGGCCATCGCGTCGGTGCCCATCTTGCAGGTGCCGACGGGGTGATAGACGGTGTCGACGCGCGCGCGCAGCAACGCCCGGACGTCGTCGTCGCTGCGCACGTTTGCGGTGAACATGTCCTTGGTCTGAAGCGCGCGCAGCGAAGGCGTCTCCATCAGGCGGCGCGTGGTCTTGAAGCCCGCGACCATGGTTTCGAGGTCTTCGGCCTCGCCGAGGAAGTTCGGGTCGATCAGCGGCGCCAGCATCGCATCGCCACTCGCGAGCGCGACGCTGCCGCGGCTCTTCGGCCTGAGCAGGCAGACATGGCAGGAGAAGCCGGTGCCCTTGTGCCGCTTGCGGCCGTGGTCGTCGACCATGGCCATGCCGAAATGCAGCTGGATATCGGGAATGTCGAGATCTGGCCGCGTCTTCAGGAAGCCGCCGCATTCGGCGAAGTTGGAGGTGAGGGGCCCGCGGCGCTCCTTTCTGTATTGCAGGATGGCGCGGATCAGCCGCGGCATGCCCTTGAGCGAGATGCCGGCAAAATTGGGATTGTCGGACATGTAGCCGAAGATGAAGTCGGGATGATCTTGCAAATTTTGTCCGACGCCCGGCAGATGATGCCGGCTTTCAATGCCGTGGGCGCGAAGCGCCGCCGCATCGCCGATGCCCGAGAGCATCAAAAGCTGCGGCGACTGGAACGCGCCGGCCGCCAAAATCACTTCGCGGCGGGCGCGGAGCTGCTTCACCTCCTTGCCCTGCCGGTACTCGACGCCGATTGCGCGCTTGCCCTCGAACAGGATGCGCGTCGCATGCGCCTGCGTCTCGACGCGCAGATTGCTCCGCTTACCGATGTGCGGATGGACATAGGCTCGCGCGGCGCTCCAGCGCTCGCCGTTCTTCTGCGTGACCTGGTAGATGCCGAGGCCTTCATGATCCTCGGCGTTGAAGTCCTCGCGGATGTGGAATTGTCCTTCCTGTGCGGCTTGCAGGAAAATCTGCTGCACCGGATTGCCGGAACGCAATTTGTTGACCACCAGCGGCCCGTCCTTGCCGTGATACTCGCCGTCGAAATCGGCATTGTTCTCGGAGCGCTTGAAATAGGGCAGCACGTCGGAATACGCCCAACCGCCGTTGCCGAGCGCGGCCCAATGGTCGTAGTCGGCGCGGTGGCCGCGGATATAGACCATGGCGTTGATCGCCGAGGAGCCGCCGAGGCCCTTGCCGCGCGGCTGATAGCCGACGCGGCCGTTCAGCCCCTTTTGCGGCACGGTGTTGAAGGCCCAATTGTTGACATTGCCGGCGACCATCAGCACCAGCGCCCCCGGCGTGGTCACGACCCAGTTGTCGCAAGGACCCCCGGCATCGAGCAGCGCCACGGATGTCGCGGCATCCTCCGACAGTCGCCCCGCAAACGCACAGCCGCCCGAGCCCGCGCCCACGACGACGAAATCGAACGTGTCAGCCACTGGTATTTCCCCCTGCATTCTTTCTTCCCGTCATTGCGAGCGTAGCGAAGGAATCCAGACTTTCCGTTCCTCATCCTGAGAGCTTGTGACGCATTTGGCGTTCTGCGGAGTTTTGGAGCGATGTGGCAAGTGCTCGTCGTGGCAAACGGCAGTTTGAGGCTCGAGTTTGTCGATGAACTCCCGCTTATGCGCTG
>NZ_JARWCR020000029.1:0-7500 GCF_029846695.2 Bradyrhizobium nivariense
ATCAGCTGGATGACGTTATCGTTGGACACGGCATATCGCTCCTTCGGTGGAGAAGTGGAGGCGTCAAGCACCCCCACGATATGCCGCCTTCCCGATTCCCGCCGTCACCAACTTTGGGCGATAGCTCTTTGGTCAACTACCAACGTTAGTAATTGATCTAAAGGAAGGTCGTGTGGCAATCAAATGTGGGTGGATCAAAGGTCTCAAGGAATTCGGCATGCGACACGAATCCAATCTGTTCTGGCCAACGGCCAAACCTGCTCTAACTGCGACCTCCTCTCCCTACGTTATGGAAGCGGATCGGCTCTCTGGCACAATCGCGGGGCGCGCACGCCTTCAAGGTCTCCGGGCGTGGGGCCTGTCAATTGCTAGAGCGTTCAGCGACTGCCAAAAAGTTCAGCGTATGGCAATGAACGCGGCAATCGAGATATTCACGGTCCTGTCGCGGCGGCTCTAGTCAGTCGTATCGGTAGAATCAGGCCGCGAGCAGAGACGAGACATACGGAGATAGGCATGATCGCAGTGACTGACATATATCGTGGTGCGGCGACCTACTACGCACGGCACGCGCTACCATATCCAGAAGACTTGTTCTACTCATTGGTCCGGGTTTGCAGCCTCTCTAACAGCAGTCGTGCACTCGATCTCGGTGCCGGTACGGGGCAGATTGCTATTCCCCTGGCGCGCTTGGTTGCGGACGTGCTTTTCGTCGATCCAAGCGATGAAATGGTCGAGAAAGGAAGGCAAATGGCGGAAGCTGTGGGGGTCAAAAATATAGAGTTCTCAGTGTCGAGATCTGAAGACCTAAACGAACCAATGTCGTCATTTGATATCGCAACAATCGCGGCCTCCTTTCTCTGGATGGAGCAAAGCACGGTGTTGGCAAAGCTAGCCCAAATGCTTAAGCCGGATGGCTGCATTGCGATTATGTACCGCGAGCGGGATTGCTCGGAACCTGGAGAATGGTATCGCGCGATGTTGAGCGATATTCAGGAGTTCTGGGGCGGAGGTTTTCCGGCAGGTCCCGGAGCTGTTCGACCTGTACAATTGCCCTATCGACAAGTCCTTCGCGCTTCCAATTTCGGTGAAATCACAGAGCTCCGTCACTATTACGAGCATCACTGGAATATTGATGATCTTCTTGGGTATCTCTGCTCAACATCCTTGGCTGCGCCAGGTACTCTCGGACCTCGTCGTGACGAGTTTACGTCTCGTATTCGTCGCCTACTGCTATCATACTCGCCATCTGGTTTCTTTGCAGAACGAGGTCACATCACCACTTGGCTTGGATTTAGACCCTAGACGCACTTCTGGCCGTTCGTTGTACTGGGGCAGAGAGCTTCGATGGGCAAAGGACATCCTGGTTCAACGACAAGCCGTTGGCTCCGATAAAGCCGTATCTGCCAAGGCACCAGACCGGCCGGCGCGTTATGGGGATCAACGCATTATCTGCGGTATCATTCACATGCTTCAGTGCGGCGCTCGCTTGCGCGCTTGCCCACCGGCCTACGGTGCTCCGACGATTTACGATCCGTTTAATCGCTGGGCCATGTGTGGACGGCTCCGGGTTGGCAAGGAGAATCTTCACTTGCGGCGTTGGTCGGAGCAGCCATGTGTTCGGCCTTCTTGTGCGGTACTCATGACCGCTGGCCATAATGCCCTCCGCGGATCAGGTCCCGATCAAAAGCACGCATTCGAAGATGCCATGGCCCATGTGGGTTGTCCTGATCGCCGGATCGACCGGCGCCGCATTAGTGCTGTTCGCCCTTTACGTTACAGCCGGTGACCGGCTGTGATCTCGTTCACGCCGTAAGGCCGGCGGGTTCCTTATAGGGTTCGTTCCTGGCCATCATCGCCCATGCCATCCTGGCGAGCTTGTTGGCGAGTGCGATGGCTGCGACCTTGGTGGGGCGGCGTGCCAACAACGCAGTGAGCCAAGGCCGATGGCTCGTGCCATGGATCTTGGCATAGCGGATCACGGCGAGTGCGCCCGCTGTGAACAGGCTGCGTAAATAGCGATCGCCTTGCTTGCTGATACGGCCAAGCTTGTCCTTGCCCCCACTAGAGTTCTGCTTCGGCACGAGCCCGACCCAGGCCGAGAAGTCCCGCCCCGATCGGAAGGTTGTGGCATCGGCAACGCTTGCGACTAGCGCCGTTGCCAGTGCTGGACCGACGCCAGGGATCGCATCCAGTCGCTTGCTCGTCGCGTTTGATCGATGCCAGGCAATGATGCGCCTGTCGAACTCCAGGATCTGAGCCTTCAGTGCCCGCAACTGACCGCCGAGAGCCGCAAGACACGCGCGGGCCACCTCCGGAACTCGGCGGTCGGCTGGATCGGCGACGACTTCCAACAGCTGTTCGACACCCCTGCGCCCGACGGGGGCAACAATCCCGAACTCGGCCAGATATGCACGGATCGAGTTGATGACAGCAGTCTGCTGGCGAATGAAGAGATGGCGTACGCGATGAAGCATCAGACAGCTCTGTTGCTCGTTCGTCTTGGTCGGCACGAACCGCATGTTGGGCCTTGTGACCGCCTCGCGAATAGCCTCCGCGTCGGTGCTGTCGTTCTTCTGCCGCTTGACGTAGGGCTTCACATAGGCCGGAGGCATCAGACGCACCGTATGCCCCAACGCCTGCAGCTCGCGGGACCAATGGTGCGATGAAGCGCAAGCCTCGATCCCAACTAGACACGGCGGCAACTTCTCAAAGAAGGACAGCACGAAGCGGCGCTTGAGCTGACGGCGTATGACCACCTGGCCGGCTGCATCGACCCCATGTACTTGGAAGACCGACTTCGCGATATCCAGACCAATTGTTGAAACTGACTGCATAGGTTGCTCCTCCGAATCGTGGGAGCCTTAAACGGCGCCCAGTCTTTGGCACTCTCGTGCCCGTGGAGGAGCCGTCCACAGCATCAAGCGCGGACATTGGCGAGTACTGTTGAAGTGCTCGTCCGCTGCAGCGAGGCTATCGTGACGTTGTCCATCGACTACACCTCGATCAAGGCTCGTCGCCCGGCGAGCAACGGAAAAGGGGGAAGCATGAAGAGGTGATCGGCCGCTCGCAGGCGGAACACGAAAAATTCACGCGCTGAGGATTTCAGGCCGGTCGCGACTTGTCGCGAAAAGCTCGCCAGGAACTTCTTAGTTGCCGTCCACATCGTCGCCTATTGAAGTCGCCTATTGAATCGGTTGACCTGAACCTAGCACACTACTTTGGCAGTTTCGTCAGTTTAGTGAGCCCGTCAGGAATCCCGCGAGTTTTCAATCACGCAGAGCGAGCGGTTTTTGCAGGGCGGACCATGCTGTCCGCAACTCCGGCTGGGAAGACGAATCGAACGTTGGCTGAATCCATTTCTGGATCGCTTGGGCCATGAGGCCTGACAACGGATGCGTCCGCTTCACGTTGCGGGGGCTTTGATCGGCCGTCGGTGAGCACAAAAGCATTCAACCAACGGCGGAACGCATTGCCGGGCTCGAGCAGGCGGTCGCCATCAGCAGCGTTGCCTGTGCGCTTGCGCCCCACTCCGAGGAGGGGCGGCTCTTCGCTCGGCGCTCGCTCGAGGTTCTCAAAGCGGCGCCTAAGTTGATCCAGGACCTTCTCTGATCCAAGGTCCATTAGGTAAGATCACCGTGCAGAGGTAACTGTACCCTGCTAAGCTTGATAGTTGCTCTCGTCTGCGCTCGCTGTATTGTCTCGAAAAATCATCTTTAAGGCTCAGGAAAGGCCGGCATGACGATTGCACACTCACCGCGCTCCTTATTGTGCTCTTCTCGTCACTTCGCAGTGAGCTATTCGATGAACCGATGGATGAAGCCAGATGAGTGGTGCCTCGGCGTCGTTGTTAATATCATGATGCCTGCTCCCGAAGTGCCAGACCTGGTGTTTACCGTAAATGCGGGTGTCGTGCTCGACGGTAAGGCACTACTCGTCCGATTTTGCAATCCGGAACATCGGCTCGAGGAGCCTCACCCGGTAACCTCTCTGTCGTTTTCCTCAAGCGTGCGTTTCGGAGAACGACGGTAAGGCGATGAGTCCAACACTCCGCATACAAACTAGCAAACCCTGAAGGTTCGCGACGCGGCTTCTGGACAATTACGGCAGCGGATCCGATCGGCAAAAGAGTGCAAGGAGTTTTCCATGAACGTCGGCGTGTTGAAGGAAATCAAACTGGACGAGCGACGCGTCGCTCTCGAGCCGATACAGGCGAGAGCTCTTTCGAGCCTCGGCCACAAAGTCTACGTTGAAATCGGCGCGGGGCAAGAGGCTGGATTCTCCGATTCGCATTACGAGGCGAGCGGCGCGAAGGTTGTCGTTAAGAGCGATGTTCTGGCCAAGGCGCGGCTTCTCCTCAAAGTCAAAGCACCCTTGCCATCAGAGTATGATGACTATGCTCCGCATCATATCCTATTCACCTATCTTCATTTCGACGAGAACATTGCCGCGCAAGACGTTACCGAACTCATTAGTCGGGGCTTTATGGGAATCGCTTACGAGTGGGTGGGAAGAGCCGGCCAATATCCATTGCTCGAACCGATGAGCCGACTGACCGGCTATCTCTTCGCCCAGAGGGCGTTGGAGCTCTGTTCGCAGGAAAAAGGAGTATTCTGTCCGCGCAACGAGTTCCTTCTTCCAGGGGGGCGGGCTCTAATCATCGGATGCGGCAACATAGGTCTTTCGGCTTTCAAATACTTGTCCGATCTTGGTGTCGCCTTGACCGTTGTTTCTAATCAAAGCCGCGCGGACCTCAATGGCAAAGCAAATGCCCGTTTCGGAACCGAACGCGTTGACTACATAAGCGCAACTGGTACTAAACTGCTCGTCATGGACAACAAGTATCCTTCTCGCACTCGCGATATGATTGCGGCGGCGCTGCCGAAGACCGACATAGTCCTGAATTGTGCAGTGCGTCGCTCCGGTCTTCCGAAGCATAGAATGGAGTATCTGATCGACCGCAGCATGGTTGGTGCGATGCAGCCGGGCAGCATTATCTGTGACTGTACTGCCTGTGATCGAGATATGATTGAAACGTGCATCTCTTCGGAGTCGCTCTACCACACGTATCGTGAGGAGGGCGTGGTGCATTACAATTGTGACCATATCCCATCAATGGTGGCGCAAACTGCAACTCGTCTGCTCACAGAACGAACTTTCGGCTACATCCGCTATATCAGCGAGCGTGGCTCCTTGCAGGCAGTTATAGAAGATGAAGACCTGAGGAACGGGGTCTGCTGCTACTCAGGTCACCTGACTCATGCGCTGTCGGCGGAGAAGAAGGGCTTGCCGTGTCGGGCGCTAAGCGAATTTCATCTGGCCAATTGTGAATGAGGTCGTCATTAGTAGATAAGGTTCGTTGGTCCGATGCACTCCGCTTCCCGCACCTGCATAGATGTTGGCACCGCGCCGGTGCTGCTTCTGGTTAAGAACAGTCGCGCCTGCGCAAGCATGCCAACGAGAATCTCACGCGTAACTCGGGCTCCGCTCGCGATTTTGCGGCAATGTCACGGATGATGCCACTTGGAAGGGTGCAGCGATACTCACCCCGCCTCACCTTGTTGAGGATCCCGCCGCGTAGCCGTGCTTTGATCACGTGCAACTCAGCCTCGCTCATTGTTCCCTTGAGTCCGAGCAGGAGCCGGTCGTTGAAGCTTGTCGGATCGTACATGCCATCCTCATCGGGATCAGAGTGTCAGCGAGCGCGCAGATCTCCAGCAAACGTTGCCAGTCGGCATTGTTGCTCGCGAGCCGGGAGACCTCCGGGCCCATGACGATGCCGGCGCGCCCCATGCCGACGTCGCTGACTAACCGCTGAAAGCCCTCGCGCCAGGCGGCCGATGCGCCGGACTCACCCTGATCATTGTCAACGACGATGATTTGCTCGTCGCGCCAGCCGAGGGCTGTTGCGCGTCCGCGAAGCGCATATTGCCGCTTTATAATCTCGACGTTCTCAACGACTTGTCGCATCGAGGACTGGCGAATGTAGAGGTAGGCACCCGTTCGAGGTGGTGAAGCTGGACTTTGAGGAACTCCTTCATGGCGTTCTCCGCTCGGTGTGCTCATCGCCATTGTCGCGAGCACGTAAACGACAGCTGTGCGCTCGTTACGCGGCACTGGTGGAGTACGCGATGCAACTGACTGTTGAAAGGGGGCCTGCGGCGGCCAGCGTCTGCGCCCCCCCATGCCCCGGCGCAGAAAAGGCATGAGGCCACTGCGGACTGTAGGCGTCAGCGCTTCGCCGAGAGCTGCCATACCCAGCACCAGGCTGGCCAGCTCCATCAAGTCGAACGCACGCACGAGGGCTTGTCCGCCGCCTCCGGGTCCCAAAGATCGGTCCAATGCGGAGGAACCGACCATACGGTTGCCTCATCAACCTGCAGCAACAGGCGCTGGCCATATCGGTTACATCGTTTGCCGACGCAGCGGAGCTGTCGTCCGAACAGCGGGTGAAACGTCGACGGCACGGCGCCATGGCATATCACGTTCGTTGCTGATGACATGGCGTCGCGCGTTCGGGCCCGAGCCGATCAGCCCTCAAAGCGAACAATCTGGCTTTGCGCGGGTCATCCTGGCCGCTGAGGTCGAGCCGGCGGTTGCTGCCACACCGCCGAGTGGGCAGATGGTGATCGTAATCGGCAGGGATCGTCGAGTGATTGTCGACGCCAGCGTCGATGCGGCGGCGCTGGCGCGGGTGCTGCAGGTTCTGGAGCGTCGATGATACCGATCTCTTCGAACGCACGGATCTGGATTGCGACCGGCCACACCGACATGCGCAAGGGCATGCAGGGTTTGTCATTATTGGTGCAGGAAAGCCTTGGTCGTGATCCGTTCGCCGGAGATGTCTTCGTGTTCCGCGGACGGGGCGGTTCGCTGATCAAGGCCTTGTGGCACGATGGAGTTGGACTGTCGCTCTACGCGAAGCGGTTGGACCGTGGCCGTTTTGTCTGGCCGGCGACGGTGGGCGGTGTGGTGGGGCTGAGCGCGGCGCAGATGAGTTATCTGCTGGAGGCGATCGACTGGCGCAATCCGCAGCACACGTGGCGGCCACAGAGCGCAGGATAGGCTCAAAAAGTTCTGAGGTGCGGAAGAAAAGAGGCCTCAAATCGCCTCTTTTGTGATTCCATCGGGACCATGGGTGACGGCCTTGAATCGCTGCCAGACGACGTCGAAACGCTGCAAGCGGCATTGATCGTTGCACGGGCGGAGGCTGCGGCCGCCCGTGCCCGGCAGTCCGACGACCAGGCGTTGATCGCCCATCTGAAGCTGCAAATCGAGAAACTTAACCGCGACCGCCATGGTCCGCGCTCGGAGCGTACCGCGCGGCTATTGGATCAGCTTGAACTGACGTTGGAGGAGCTGGAGAGTTCGGCGACGGAGGACGAACTCACCGCCGAAATGGCCGCGGCCAAAACCACGAAGGTGGCGTCGTTCACGCGCAAGCGGCCGTCACGCCAGCCGTTCCCGGAGCATCTGCCTCGCGAGCGGGTGATAGTGCCGGGG
>NZ_JARWCR020000029.1:12500-94852 GCF_029846695.2 Bradyrhizobium nivariense
CGGATAGTACTCTCAGGTATTCGGAGTTTGGTTGGGTTTGGTAAGACGGTAAGTCCCCCTAGCCCATCCAGTGCTCTACCCCCTGAGGTATTCGTCCGAGGCGATACCTAAATATCTTTCGCGGAGAACCAGCTATTTCCCAGTTTGATTGGCCTTTCACCCCTAACCACAAGTCATCGGAGTCTTTTTCAACAGACACCCGTTCGGTCCTCCAGTGAGTGTTACCTCACCTTCAACCTGCTCATGGCTAGATCACTAGGTTTCGGGTCTAATACAACGAACTTGACGCCCTATTCAGACTCGCTTTCGCTACGCCTTCGCCTATCGGCTTAAGCTTGCTCGTTAAATTAAGTCGCTGGCCCATAATACAAAAGGTACGATGTCACCCAGAACGTATCTTGGGCTCCATCTGTTTGTAGGTGTCCGGTTTCAGGTCTATTTCACTCCCCTCGTCGGGGTGCTTTTCACCTTTCCCTCACGGTACTGGTTCACTATCGGTCGCTGAGGAGTACTTAGGCTTGGAGGGTGGTCCCCCCGCGTTCAGACAGGATTTCACGTGTCCCGCCTTACTCGTGGATACATCATCGCATTACTCGTACGGGGCTATCACCCTCTAAGGCCCAGCTTTCCTGACTGGTTCCGATTGTCTTTGATGTATCACTGGCCTGGTCCGCGTTCGCTCGCCACTACTAACGGAGTCTCTGTTGATGTCCTTTCCTCCAGGTACTTAGATGTTTCAGTTCCCTGGGTTTGCTTGAAACCTCCTATGTATTCAGAAGTCTCATACCTTCTCTTGATAACCGGAAATCCAAAACCTCTTCGATCGAAATCTAAAGGCTTAGGCATCTCACATTTCTGATCGAACCCCACACCAATGTCTCTCGACAAAGGTCTTGGAGTTCCGGCTATCGAAGGTGGGTTTCCCCATTCGGAAATCCATGGATCAAAGCTTCTTCGCAGCTCCCCACGGCTTATCGCAGCGTAGCACGTCCTTCATCGCCTCTCAGCGCCAAGGCATCCACCGAACACCCTTAAGGCACTTGATTGCTCTCATTATCAATGTCCACACACTCGGCAGAATGTTGTCTGCAGAACTACCTTGCGGCACGCGCCCTCGATGAACGCTATCTGCAGCCGGACAATGATTAGAAAGACCAGCTTGCTTCGTAAGATCGTTCCGATAGCGAGGCGGTCAAGCTTCGCTAAAAGGATCATTTACAACTCGCTTGTCTTTCAAGCGCAGCCTTGTGAGCTACCCTGGAAGACGCACGAGCGCCGAAATGATCCGGAGATAATGAAGTATCGCGCAGAAATCTTCTGCACGATCCAACTCGGATCGATCTCCTCTTTACAATGTCAGAAATCACGCACGTCACTGTCCATCCGGACTAGTGGGTGCGAAGTGATGTTTCGCGGACGACGGTTGAGTTGTCGGTGATCAAACCATCTGGTGGAGCCAGACGGGATCGAACCGACGACCTCATGCTTGCAAAGCACGCGCTCTCCCAGCTGAGCTATGGCCCCGTAACCAGAAGACGAATGCTCACTCGATGAGTGTGGTGGGCCTGGGAAGACTTGAACTTCCGACCTCACGCTTATCAAGCGCGCGCTCTAACCAACTGAGCTACAAGCCCCTAACGCATATCCAGTCAAGGACCAGGGATCCTGCAAGGTTGCAGCCCCAGCGCGTGTTCGTCCGCGAAGAAAGAGAAACGAAGACGGCGAAATCCCGCCAATGCAGCTCAACGATCCTGACGACCGTTGGCCACTGATGTTTCTAAAACGATCCGATAGCTAGCCGAAGCTAAGCTGAAGGATCATCCTTAGAAAGGAGGTGATCCAGCCGCAGGTTCCCCTACGGCTACCTTGTTACGACTTCACCCCAGTCGCTGACCCTACCGTGGCCGGCTGCCTCCATTGCTGGTTAGCGCACCGTCTTCAGGTAAAACCAACTCCCATGGTGTGACGGGCGGTGTGTACAAGGCCCGGGAACGTATTCACCGTGGCGTGCTGATCCACGATTACTAGCGATTCCAACTTCATGGGCTCGAGTTGCAGAGCCCAATCCGAACTGAGACGGCTTTTTGAGATTTGCGAAGGGTTGCCCCTTAGCGTCCCATTGTCACCGCCATTGTAGCACGTGTGTAGCCCAGCCCGTAAGGGCCATGAGGACTTGACGTCATCCCCACCTTCCTCGCGGCTTATCACCGGCAGTCTCCTTAGAGTGCTCAACTAAATGGTAGCAACTAAGGACGGGGGTTGCGCTCGTTGCGGGACTTAACCCAACATCTCACGACACGAGCTGACGACAGCCATGCAGCACCTGTGTTCCAGGCTCCGAAGAGAAGGTCACATCTCTGCGACCGGTCCTGGACATGTCAAGGGCTGGTAAGGTTCTGCGCGTTGCGTCGAATTAAACCACATGCTCCACCGCTTGTGCGGGCCCCCGTCAATTCCTTTGAGTTTTAATCTTGCGACCGTACTCCCCAGGCGGAATGCTTAAAGCGTTAGCTGCGCCACTAGTGAGTAAACCCACTAACGGCTGGCATTCATCGTTTACGGCGTGGACTACCAGGGTATCTAATCCTGTTTGCTCCCCACGCTTTCGTGCCTCAGCGTCAGTATCGGGCCAGTGAGCCGCCTTCGCCACTGGTGTTCTTGCGAATATCTACGAATTTCACCTCTACACTCGCAGTTCCACTCACCTCTCCCGAACTCAAGATCTTCAGTATCAAAGGCAGTTCTGGAGTTGAGCTCCAGGATTTCACCCCTGACTTAAAGACCCGCCTACGCACCCTTTACGCCCAGTGATTCCGAGCAACGCTAGCCCCCTTCGTATTACCGCGGCTGCTGGCACGAAGTTAGCCGGGGCTTATTCTTGCGGTACCGTCATTATCTTCCCGCACAAAAGAGCTTTACAACCCTAGGGCCTTCATCACTCACGCGGCATGGCTGGATCAGGGTTGCCCCCATTGTCCAATATTCCCCACTGCTGCCTCCCGTAGGAGTTTGGGCCGTGTCTCAGTCCCAATGTGGCTGATCATCCTCTCAGACCAGCTACTGATCGTCGCCTTGGTGAGCCATTACCTCACCAACTAGCTAATCAGACGCGGGCCAATCTTTCGGCGATAAATCTTTCCCCGTAAGGGCTTATCCGGTATTAGCACAAGTTTCCCTGTGTTGTTCCGAACCAAAAGGTATGTTCCCACGCGTTACTCACCCGTCTGCCGCTGACGTATTGCTACGCCCGCTCGACTTGCATGTGTTAAGCCTGCCGCCAGCGTTCGCTCTGAGCCAGGATCAAACTCTCAAGTTGGACTTGAACTTTGAACCGGCTGATCACAACGTTTTGACGAGGTCCCACCATTTTTCATCGACCGAAGTCGATGAGCTGCCCGCGATTCACATCGCTGGCAACGATGGTGTAACCTTAAAACGTGTACCGCCGAAGTCTTTCGTCCGGCCCCGATCCGAAAAGCCGAAGCTCTTCAAATGCGAGACCCGCAAGGACTCCGCCGTCCACGTTTCTCTTTCTTCATCTTCACTTGTCAAACAGCCCGGGACCCAGGAGGCCCCAACCTTCCAGAGAGGAAGGGTTCCGACACCCTTACCGACGATGAATGAACTCCAATCGACTTACGTCGACTGTTGTGTCACTCAACAAGGTGAGGAGCATCAGTGGCGCGTTCGCTCGCCTTGGTCAGTGACCCGGCGGCGCCGCGCTCAGTGGTCGGGTTATAGGCCCCGCCCATCGGAGTTGTCAACGGCCATTGTCAACAAATCGTCGCACGGTGGATTGTTGAAAAAATTCACGCGATTCCAGATGGTTAGATGACCCCTGAGCGCGCGGACTGAACCGGGGCGGTGAAAAAACCCAAAAAAAGTTTGGGCCCGAGGGGGCGCTGGAGGCCGCTTGCAGCGCCCCCTCCGGGGAGGTCCCTCGCGCCGGGCCGTTCAGGAAACTTTTCCATATTAGGCGCCGTACTTGAGCCACAATCCCCCGGCGTTCTGCTACAGACAAAGCTTGAATCGCAGGGATGCCAGTGGGGGCTGCCGGCGGTTTGCGTGGGGTCAGAGGAAGGCGATCACGATGACGCGGCCTTCTTCAGACATTCGAGCTTCAGACATTCGAGAAACATCGAGAGTTTTTTTTCCGCTTAGCTGTTCGTAATTTCGGCCGGCCCGTCATCAGGGCCTTCTGACCGCGGACGCCTGTGCGGCTTGCCCTTTCCGGCGACGCCCCCGAAGGGGCGGCGTAAGGCGTAAGGAGGGGCTCGAAACCGGGCTGCTCGAAACCGGGCTCTTGGGTCGTTGATTGGGGGACTTGGGTTGAACCACAGGACGTCACGCGGCGCTTACGGGCGTGAGACCGGGATCATCGATCTCGGCCACGAGCCGCCGCTGTCCGTCGATGGTTCTGAAGCCGCCGTCATCGATCGCCGCCGCGTCTCGGTGCAATGGTTCAGCGGGACGATCTTGACCGGACTCTGCGGCGCAGCCCTGATCGGCGGCGCCGTTTTCGCTTCGCTCGACGGCGAGATGACCTTCGCCAAGGTGCCGGAGCGCGTCGAAGGCGCGCTGCGCGGCGCATTCGGCGCAGCCGACCGCGCCGCCACGCTGCACAAGAGCGACCGCCTGCCGCCGCCGAACGAATCCACCGCATCGCGCAACATCGTGCGCGTCTCGACCGTCGCCCGCGTCGGCAACCGCGACGTGATGCGGGTGCGTCCCTTCATCCGGATCGCCGGCAATCTGTCGATGACGACCAGCGACCTGTCGGCGAAGATTCCGCCGTTCAACGCCCAGCGCCTTCTCACCGACGTCGGCGCCGATCCGAAGACGGCATCCGACGATCCCAACAATCCGGAAGCGGTCGAGCCCGACGCCGAGGTCTCCTTCGTCACCAAGGACCTGTCGCCGGTGCTGCCGAAGGCCAAGATTTCCGCAGTGGTGGCGCTCGACGACATCCTGATGCGGGTGCGCGATGCCGCCAACTGGCGCGGCAATGGCGGGGTGCGCTACGCCGCGCTCTCCAATGCCGCCGCCGACGTCTCCGGCGCGACCGGCCCGTCCGACATCAGAAGCGCCTACGCCACCGAAGTGTCGCCGTCCGATCCCTATGCCGGCTTCGAGACGCGCGTGGTGCCGGAAAACGTCACACTGCTGCCGAAGACCAAGGAGCAGATCACCGGTGGAAATCCCAACGGCGAACGCGTCCACATCGTCAAGAAGGGCGACAACGTCGCTGGCGTGCTGCGCGATCTCGGCGCCACGGCCGAGGAGATCAAGGCGATCGCCGCGACGCTCGGGCCCCGCGGCCGCGACGGCGGCCTCAAGGAAGGCGAGAAGCTGCGCATCCTGATGGCGCCCGCAAGCCCCGGCGCCCGGCTGCAGCCCTACCGCGTCGTCGTCGCCAACGAGACCATGGTCGAGGCGATCGCGGCGCTGTCCGATCTCGGCAAATACGTCGCGGTCGACGTCTCCAGCATGAACACCGTCGCCGACGCTGCGGCCAACGCCAGCAGCGACGACGATGACGACGATGACGGCACGGGCGTGCGGCTCTACCAGAGCATCTACGAGACCGCGATGCGCAATAAAGTGCCGATGCCGGTCATCGACGACATGATCAAGATCTACTCCTACGACGTAGATTTCCAGCGCAAGGTGGCGCCGGGCGATTCATTCGACGTGTTCTACGCCGGCGAAGACGAAGGCGTGACCGCGAGCGAAAAGAACGACGTGCTGTTCGCTTCGCTCACGCTCGGCGGCGAGACCAAGAAATACTACCGCTACCAGAGCCCCGACGACGGCGTCGTCGACTACTATGACGAGACCGGTAAGAGCGCGAAGAAGTTCCTGGTGCGCAAGCCCGTCAACAACGCCATCATGCGCTCCGGCTTCGGCGGCCGTCGCCACCCGATCCTGGGCTATGTGAAGATGCACACCGGCGTCGACTGGGCCACCGCCTACGGCACGCCGATCTTCGCCTCCGGCAACGGCGTGATCGAGAAGGCCGGCCCGGAGGGCGGCTACGGCAAATACATCCGCATCAAGCATAACAACGGCTACGAGACCGCCTATGGCCACATGTCGGCCTTCGCCAAGGGCATGGAGCCCGGCAAGAAGGTGCGGCAGGGCCAGGTGATCGGCTTCGTCGGTTCGACCGGCGCGTCGACAGGCCCTCACGTCCACTACGAAATCCTGGTCAACGGCCGCTTCGTCGATCCGCTGCGCGTGAAATTGCCGCGCGGCCGCTCGCTGGAAGGCCCGATGCTGGCCGGCTTCGAGAAGGAGCGTGACCGGCTCGACGGCATGATGAGCGGCCGCGTCGGCGCCATCGCCCGGATGTCGGACGCCACCGGCGGCCCGTTGCAGGTCACCAACCGGTAAGCCGGCGAGCCCGCCGACATCGGCCGGATATCTTCAAACACGACCTGGATTTGACGTTGTCGCGCGAGGTCCGCTTGGCGGCATCACAACGTCAAGTTTCGTTTGCCAAAGCGGCATGAGGAGCGAATACTTTCCAAAAAATGGGAGGTCTCGCCATGAAGAACAGGCTCGCCTGCGCAGCCTTCGTCGCTGCGATTGTCTCCGCCACCGGCGTTTCGGCCGAAAGCTGGGAGGTCACCAGGCTGGTCCCGGGCTCGGCGTTCCACGGCGTGCACGGGCTTGCGATCGACAAGGCCGGCCATCTGTTTGCCGGCAGCGTCGCGGGCGCGGCGCTCTACGAGGTCGACATCGCCGGCGGTACCGCCAAGGTTGCAATCCCCGCTCCGATCGGAATGGCCGACGACATCGCATTCGCGCCCGACGGCACCATGGCCTGGACCGGATTCCTGGCCGGCGATCTCTATTCGCGCAAGGGCGACGGCCCGATCAAGAAGCTCGCTTCCGGCCTTCCCGGCATCAACTCGCTCGCCTTCCGCAAGGACGGCAGGCTCTACGCCACCACCGTCTTCCTCGGCGACACGCTCTATGAGATCGACGTCGAGGGCGTCAAACCGCCGCGCCAGATCATGGAGAAGATGGGCGGCCTCAACGGCTTCGAGTTCGGTCCCGACGACAAGCTCTATGGTCCGCTCTGGTTCAAGGGACAGGTCGCAAAGGTCGACGTCGACAAAGCCGAGCTGACCGTCGTCGCCGACGGCTTCAAGGTCCCGGCCGCGGTGAACTTCGATTCCAAGGGCAATCTCTGGGTGGTCGACACCGCGCTCGGCCAGCTCGTCCGGGTCGATCCCAAGTCGGGCGCCAAGACCATGGTCGCGCAACTGAAGCCGTCGCTCGACAATCTCGCGATCGACGACAACGACCGCATCTACGTCTCCAACATGGCCGACAACGGCATCCAGGAGGTCGATCCGGCGACCGGCGAGGCCAGGCAGGTCATCATCGGCAAGCTCGCTTTGCCCGGCGGCATCGGCGTCACGTCAGAGAACGGCAAGGATACGATCCACGTCGCCGACGTGTTCGCCTATCGCACGGTGGACGGCGCGACCGGCGAGGTCACCGAGAAGGCGCGCATGCACGCCGCCGGCGTCACGCTCGAATATCCGATGAGCGTGACGGCGAAGGGGAACGACGTGGTCCTGTCGAGCTGGTTCACCGGCACGGTGCAGGTGATCGACGGCAAGACCGGCGCCACGCGCGACATGTTGCACGGCCTCAAGGCGCCGCATGACGCAATCGTGCTCGCGGACGGCAGCATTTTGGTGGCCGAGCTCGGCACCAACTCGCTGGTGCGCGTCAGCGGGGAACACGGCAAGGACCACACCCCGCTGATCGGCGGCCTCGAGGGCCCGGTCGGGCTCGTCGGCGGATCGCGCGGCGAGGTCTATGTCACCGAAGCGTTTGCGGGCGTCGTCTCGATGATCGACAGCAACGGCGAAAAGACCGTGCTCGCCAAGGAGCTGAAAATGCCCGAAGGCATCGCACGCGCCAGCGACGGCAAGCTGATCGTGGCGGAGGTGGGCGCGAGGCGCATTGTCCAGATCGATCCGAAGGACGGGGCGATCACCGAGATCGCCGCCAATCTTCCAATCGGCCTGACGGGCGCACCCGGCGGCCTGCCGACCCACATCCCGACAGGCGTGGCGGTCGGGGCGAGCGGCGTGATTTATTTCTCGTCGGATTTAGAGAACGCGATTTACAAGATGACGAAGAAATAAGCCCCAGAACGTCCCCCGTGTTCGGCGCCGCGCTGCTAGCCGCTGCCAGCGCATCGGCATCGCGCGCGTATCTCGGCTGGCTGCTCAAGCCGTGGCGCGCCATCTGCACGCGTGATGACTTATTTTAGCACTTCAATCACGGCGATGAGAGGATTGCGTCCCCTCTGGATCAGGAGCCCTGAGTCAGCCAGAGCCAGCTCTTCGGTGCCAACATTACCGCACGGTTCCTGATTACCCATCACGATGAGCGCTTTGCGCGGAACTATATCAATGACGATCCCGCTCTCCGAAAAATAACTTCCGGCCAAGATGCGATCGAACGTCACCTTTCCGTTGTTCCGGTTCACATGAAGAATATCGCCAAGTTGCGGCGCATAGGCTTCAATGCGTCTCGCCTGAAACGCACCTTGTTCGGCGTCTGCGTTCTGCACTGCAAATTGAGCATATTTCGAATGGCTGAGTGCCGTTGGAAATTCGGCCTCCGAAGCTCCCGCGGTGCGCATGCACCAGGAAATGAAGACTGCCGAATAATGCTGCTGGAACGAAGCAATATCTGTAATCCCGATTGAACGCCCATAGGATTCGATACGAATTTCAAGCTCCTGATCTCCGCGGCAGCGGCCAGACAGGGCCTCACTCTCTTGTCGCGCCAATTGGACGAATTGAGTCTTGAAAAGAGTAGGACCCGCCATTTTGATCCCCCTGCATTACGGTGCTTTCATTCGGTTGCGCCTGCCACCGAAATCAGAACTGGCTCTTGTCCAGGTCGAAAAACAGCATCGGTAAATGCAGTTGGTCGACGTAGCGAGCCCTCCAGCTCTTGAACGTGCGGTTCTGGGCGAACTGTCCCTGTCCCGAACTGTTCGAGAAAACCTGGGTGTTGTCCAAGCCTCCCGTGGGGCTCTGACCAACAATTCCAATGTGGCCGTGCACGGTTCCGGATGGCGGGGTCGGCGAGATGATGATCGAACCCGGGCTGGGGCTATCCGTCTGAATATGATGCTTTCGTAAAGCATCAAAAACTTCTCCCGTGCCCAGCGCATTTCTTCCTTTGCTATCGGCAGCGATCGGTTTGCCGAGCGCGAGCCGAACCACTTCATTGACCGCCCATGCGCAGGCAAGATTGCCTCCCTCTGTCCCAGGCACCTTGCTGGTGTCCATCCCGACGCTCGCTTGGGCCTTGGCAAACACCTTCGCATTGATATTGGCGTTTGCGCCGGGCGCTGGGCCGCCTTTCTTTTTCGACTTTTCGGGTTCGACGCTTGCCCTGTTGAGCTGATCAGCAACCGCCTGTGGAATCTTATCGCCCGCCTGCACCGGGAGTACCGTAGTGTTGCTGAGAAGAATTTCCGTCGCATTGTGGCCGACGCGACGCAATAGCGTTTGCCCCCCCTCGATCGATCCGATCTGGTTGGTTATCCAATAGGTGCTGTTATTGGAGGTCGTCATCACGACGAGCGAGCGCGTCATATCGGCTGGGAAGGTTATCTTATCGATCGCCGCCAAATTTACGCCCACGGCGACGCCGATCTGCGGAGTTGGAATTTCGACAGTGCAGACGTCGTCCGTTTTGAGTCCGAGCTTTGTTGCCAATCCCGGTGAAAGGTCTGCCACGCGACCGGTTGTCGGCTTGGGGCCCGAATCGACCGGCCGAGCTTCTTCCGACTTCCCGTTGGCGCTAACCCGGACCTTAATTGTTCGCAGAAACTCTCGCGGCGTTGCAAAGATGTCCCAGCGACACGCAATGTAATTGACCGTCGGATCGAGCCGCTTCGCCAGACCGGTAGTGTTTGGCGGTTGCGTCTGAAGAAAAATATCCGGATTGGCCGCGACATCTATCTGTTCGAACAAGGCGAGACCTTCATCAGGACCGACACCCGGATCGGTCGGGCCGCCAAAGGTCGACATCTTGCCAACTTTGGTTATGGGCGTACCGGGCAAATCCGTCGGCTTGTCTGCGACGATCACCGTCGACTCGACGGTGAAGGTGCCATCCTTGTCGACGAATGCTGTGACGATGTCAGCTTCGTCGATCTCCTTGAAATCGTTTATCAGGCTTACCAATTCCGACTCGGGGACTTTGGTCGTCCTATCAATAGTTGCCGTCATCCGATCCCCCTAAATATTTGAATTCAACACGACGATACTGAATCACTAAGGGATGTTTTGCTCGCTTACGAACTGTGCCCGCTTGCTGGCAAACTGACCTTGAGCAATGAAGCTGCTCGGAGAGGTGTTCAACTGCTCCCTCTTGATGAACCCCTCTAAAATGCTCACGCTACCCTTGATTACGTTCCCATTGGCGTCTCGTATCCACGCCTTAATCCTTCGCGAGAACGAATCTGCTCCAAATTCTCCATCCGTCCTAAACTTAACGCCGGAGGTCGAAGGACCACTCCCAGTCAGTGTTCCTGCGGCATTGCCGCCACTCGACGGCGCAGCAGTTTCCTTGACATTCGAAACCGTAATTGGATTGGGGCCCGACTTATCCTTCGCCTGCTCCGCGGCTCGGTCTGCGTTCGCAAGTGTCCTGGAAAGTCCAACCAGCGCGGAAGCAACTGTACCTGCCTGATAATAGGCATCCGCATCGGACAACGCCATCGGAAGGGTGTAATCAGCGATCGGTGTTATTATTCTTGTTGTACTGCTGACGTCCCTGAACATCTTGGCGTAAATGGTAGCGGCCTGGGTTTTTCGATCCGCTCGCATCTGAGCTTGCAGCGCCTGGATCGTGTTGCTGAGCAACTGCTTTTCGGTATAGGCCTTGTCAGCTCCGATGACTGCGGTGGCCGTCCCCGACAAGATGGATTTTGTCGACACGGCAGGTACCAAAGTCGCTGCCGTGGTTAGACCGAGGCTTGCCAAGGTCGCTGCTAAACCCTCTTCCTGCATTTCCTTTGTGAGGCGGGCTTCGTAGTAATGATATTCGAGGTCGGTCATATACATGCGGGCGGTCAGAACCTGATTCCGCATGTTCGCCTGCTGGTCCGAAGATTGACTGTAGAAGTTAGCCAAGTCTGGCGCGCCGAGCGGCCTTGTCCATTCGACATCATCTGTAATGAGAAAGGCTCGTCGAGGCCCTGGTTGACTTGACGTGCAACCGCTCACCAGCAGCGCCAATGCAACGCAACTCGCAACGATACCCGAACGCATCGCACGCCCCCACAATATCTTTCAGACCGTGACGAGCGAACTCTGTCGCTACGAACGACAGCCTCACGCGACCAACATTTCGGCAAACGCCGTATGTCGCCACAGCCCCTTAAATCTGGAATTGATTGTGGCGAACCTTAAGCAAATTGTTCAAGAAGATTCATGCACGCTCTCGGAGAAAGCGCAGAGCGTGTTCTATTTATAGCACACTCCCTTTACGGGCATTGCGGTGACGCAGCCATTGGTTGCGCTAAGGGTCACGCATATAGCGCGACACCTGATCGCCCCCTCGTCCCACGCAAATTGCGCGCATTGCCGGTACAAAAAAACCTCCCCGCGTCGCGGGGAGGTTTGGTCAGGTTCAGTGCTGCGCTATGCGCTCAGTTCAACTTCCGCTTCGACACCGGCGCCTCGAACTGGGCGATCTCCGCGGTCTGCGGCGCCTTGCCGTTGAAGGTCAGGACGTTGCCTTCGGACGAGATCGCAACGCTGTCGCCATCCTTGACGTCGCCGGCTAAAATCATCTCGGCGAGCGGATCCTGGACGTGACGCTGGATCACGCGCTTGAGCGGCCGTGCGCCGTAGGCGGGATCCCAGCCCTTGGCGGCGAGCCAGTCGCGGGCCGCAGCGTCGAGCGTCAGCACGATCTTGCGATCGGTCAGAAGCCTCTCGAGCCGCGCGAACTGGATCTCGACGATCCGGCCCATCTCGCTCCTCTGCAAGCGATGGAACAGGATGATCTCGTCGACGCGGTTCAGGAATTCGGGGCGGAAATGCTCCCGCACCATTCCCATCACCTGCTCGCGCACGGCCGAGGTGTCCTCGCCCTCCGGCTGGTTCACCAGAAACTCCGAACCGAGGTTCGAGGTCATGATGATCAGCGTGTTGCGGAAGTCGACGGTGCGGCCCTGACCGTCGGTGAGGCGGCCGTCGTCGAGCACCTGCAACAGGACGTTGAAGACGTCAGGATGCGCCTTCTCGATCTCGTCGAACAGCACCACTTGGTAGGGCCGGCGCCGCACCGCTTCGGTCAGCGCACCGCCCTCGTCATAGCCGACATAGCCCGGAGGCGCGCCGATCAGCCGCGAGACCGAGTGCTTCTCCATGTACTCGGACATGTCGAGGCGGACCATCGCGGTCTCGTCGTTGAACAGATACTCGGCAAGCGCTTTCGTCAGCTCGGTCTTGCCGACGCCGGTGGGCCCCAGGAACATGAACGAGCCGGTCGGCCGGTTCGGATCCTGCAGGCCAGCGCGCGAACGGCGCACGGCAGTCGCGACCGCACGCACGGCCTCGGCCTGGCCGACGACGCGTTGTCCGAGCTGCTCCTCCATCTTGAGGAGCTTCTCCTTCTCGCCCTGCAGCATCTTGTCGACGGGCACGCCGGTCCAGCGCGAGACCACCTGCGCGATGTGGTTGGCGGTGACCGCCTCCTCCATCATCTCGCCGGAGTTCTGCGTTGTATTTTCCTTGGCTTCGATATCCGCAAGTTGCCTCTCGAGCTCGGGGATCCGGCCATAGGCCAGCTCGCCGGCGCGCTGGAATTCGCCGCGCCGCTGGGCGTCGGCGAGATCGACACGCAAGCCATCGAGTTCGGCCTTCAGTTTCTGGGCGTTGGAGAGCTTGTTCTTCTCCGCGCTCCAGCGCGCAGTCAGCGCTGCAGACTTCTCCTCGAGCCCGGCGAGCTCCTTCTGGAGTGCTTCAAGACGGGTCTTGGAGCCGAGATCGCTTTCCTTCTTCAGGGCCTCCTGCTCGATCTTCAGCCGGATGATTTCCCGATCCATCGAATCCAGCTCTTCCGGCTTGGAATCGACCTGCATCTTCAGCCGCGCAGCCGCCTCGTCCATGAGGTCGATCGCCTTGTCCGGCAGGAAGCGGTCGGTGATGTAGCGGTTGGACAGCGTCGTGGCGGCCACGAGCGCGGAATCGGTGATCCGAACGCCATGGTGCTGCTCGTACTTGTCCTTCAGCCCGCGCAGAATGGAGATGGTGTCCTCGACCGAGGGCTCGCTGACGAAGATCGGCTGGAAGCGCCGCGCCAGCGCCGCGTCCTTCTCGACGTGCTTCCGGTACTCGTCGAGCGTGGTGGCTCCGATACAGTGCAGCTCGCCGCGCGCGAGCGCCGGCTTGAGCAGGTTCGAAGCGTCCATCGCGCCGTCGCCCTTGCCGGCGCCGATCAGCGTGTGCATCTCGTCGATGAACAGGACGAAATTGCCCTCGCTCGCCGTCACCTCCTGAAGCACGGCCTTCAGCCGCTCCTCGAACTCGCCGCGATATTTTGCACCCGCAATCAGCGCACCGAGGTCCAGCGACAGCAGCTTCTTGTCCTTCAGGCTCTCCGGCACATCGCCGTTGACGATGCGCAGCGCGAGGCCCTCGGCGATGGCGGTCTTGCCGACGCCGGGTTCGCCGATCAGGACGGGATTGTTCTTGGTCCGGCGCGACAGGACCTGGATGGTGCGGCGGATCTCCTCGTCGCGGCCGATGACCGGATCGAGCTTGCCGTCGCGCGCCGCCTGGGTCAGGTCGCGGGCATATTTCTTCAGCGCGTCATACGCGTTCTCGGCGGTCGCAGAGTCCGCGGTGCGGCCCTTGCGCAGCGCTTCGATCGCCGCATTGAGGTTTTGCGGGGTGACACCGCCCTTGGCCAGGATCGCACCCGCCTCGCTGGTCTTCTCCAGCGCGAGCCCGAGCAGCAGGCGCTCGACCGTGACAAAGCTGTCGCCGGCCTTCTCGCCGGCCTTTTCGGCGGCGTCGAAGGTACGGGCAAGCTCGGGTGCCAGATAGATCTGGCCGGCGCCAGCGCCGGAGACCTTCGGCACCTTGTTCAGGGCGTCCTCGGTCGCCTTCAGAATTGCGCGGGAATTGCCGCCGGCACGGTCGATCAGGCCGGAAGCCAAGCCCTCATTGTCATCCAGCAGCACTTTCAGAACGTGCAGGGTCGAAAACTGCTGGTGCCCCTCGCGCACCGCAAGCGACTGGGCGGACTGGACGAAGCCCCTGGAGCGTTCGGTATATTTGTCTATGTTCATTACTTCTTTCCCTCGGCCTGCCCCAGGAGCCCTCTAAGGCACTCCAAACGGCATCTTCATTGGGTTTCCGATTACCGCATTGACGTTTCTCAACCGGTAACGGTCGTTATCAGCCGGCGCTGGCGCCGGCCTGACCCAGATGTGGGAAGCGTCCCCTTGGACCGAAAGAGGCGAGTTCACAATTTCGTGCGCGGATCCGCCCGCTTGGCACCAGCGGGCCGAATCCCCTAAGTAGCGGCATGACATCCAGCGCAATGACCGCCAGCCAGAACGCCGAGATCATCGGCCTCTACCGTTATCCGATCAAGGGCCTGACGCCGGAGCCGCTGCCCCGCATCGCCCTGCGAACCGGCCAGACCCTGCCCGCCGACCGCCGCTACGCCATCGAGAACGGCCCCAGCGGCTTCGACCCTGATGCGCCCCAGTGGAAGCCGAAAATCCAATTCCTGATGCTGGCGCGCAATGAGCGGCTGGCTTCCCTCGACAGTCGTTTCGAGGACGCCACCAATCTGTTGACCATCCGCAAGGACGGCCAAATCGTCGCCAGCGGCGATCTCGAGACCGCGGCCGGCCGCGCCGCCATCGAGGGCTATTTCAGCGAGAACTTTCAGCCGGAGCTGAAGGGCCCGCCCAAGGTCCTGTCCGGCCGTGACCACAGCTTTTCCGACGTCGCCCGCAAAGTCGTGTCCATCATCAATCTCGACAGCGTCCGCGCGCTCGAGACCATGCTCGGCGGCGCCGCGGTCCACCCGCTGCGCTTTCGCGCCAATCTCTACGTGAAGGGCTGGCCGGCCTGGTCCGAGCTCGACCTCGTCGGCCAGACGCTCGCGATCGGACAGGCCCGGCTGCAAGTGGTCAAGCGCATCAAGCGCTGCCCGGCCACCAATGTCGATCCTGATACCGCCAGGCGCGATCTCGAAATCCCGGCGACGCTCTCAAGCAATCTCGGCCATATGGACTGCGGCATCTATGCCGAGGTGATCGCCGACGGCGAGATCGGCGTCGGCGATGCGATCGCGGTGGAAGAGCCGAGATTGGTGTGACGCGGCGCCTGCTCCACGTACTCCGTCATTGCGAGGAGCGAAGCGACGAAACAATCCAGGGTGCACCCGCGGAGGGATTCTGGATTGCTTCCGCCTTCGCCAGAGGCTTCGGCGGACAAGTCGCTTCGCTCGCAATGACGAGCGCTAATTCGGCATCACATAGGCATAGATCCGGCCGCGCGAGATCGGCGCTTCGCGGACGCGGTTGCCGTTGTTGCCGGAGATCATGATCGGATTCCCCTGCGCGTCGATGCCGGTGATGATGCCGACATGGCCGCCGCCGCGGCCGCGCGACATGACCGCGATGGCGCCGACCTGCGGACCCGAGACGCGCGTGCCATAGCGGGCGAACGAACTCGCCATGTCGGAGCCGGTGCCCTGATGGCCGGTGTGCTGCAGCACCATGTTCATGAAGCGCGCGCACCACAGGCTGCCGCGCCCGGTCGGATTGCCGCCGACATAGCGGCGCGCCTCGGACACGAGACCCGATCCGCCACTGACGCCTCCGCCGCTCGTAGCGTTATTGGGCATGCTGCCGACATTCGCGTTAGCGGCCGTCCCACCGCCACGCCTCATGGCGAATCGACCGCTATCGCTCATGGCGACTCGACCGCTATCGCTCATGGCCATCCGACGGCTGGTGCGCGTGGTCATTCCACCGCTGCCGCTCATGGTTATTTCACCGCCGCCGCTCATGGCCATGCCGCCGCTATTGGCGTTCGGGTCATAGCTGGCGAAGGTGTTGCCGAAGCCGCTCGCCTGCAATTGCGCCGCGCCGCGCTCGAAGCGCGAGCTGCGTGCATGATAATGTCTGCTGGCGTGATGCGCGTAAGCGTTCCGCTCTGCGCTATGACGATGAGGCCGTGCTGACGCCGGAGAGGTGAACGCGGCGACCGCCGCGAAGAAAACAGCCAGCGCGACGACACAACGCGACAGGCGAGACGCAAACAACTCGAACATACTTCATCCTTCGTTGACACCCCACTTTCCCATCGGCCCCGTGCGGTGGCCGACATCCGCGGGCCGTATCAGTATCCTGATGTGGCGAGAACAAGACGCGGTCGCGGAGATTTTGGACGATGATTAACAAGTGTTAGGGTCGCATGCGCTGATCGCAGAACGGCATTCCAATGCCGCAGCCACCACAGGGAGAAAACCGGATGCCTCACGCCCTCACGAAGGACAATTGCCGTCTCTATTTCGAAGAAGCAGGCACGGGCACACCGATTATTTTTCTGCACGAGTTCGCGGCCGACTACACCAATTGGGAGCCGCAGATGCGCTACTTCTCGCGCGGCCATCGCTGCATCACCTATTCGGCGCGCGGCTACACGCCATCGGACGTGCCTGATGGCGAGGTCTACAGCTACACGCATTTCTACACCGATGCGCTCGCGGTGCTCGATCATCTGAAGATCGAACGCGCGCATCTCGTCGGGCTCTCGATGGGCGCCTATTCATCGTTGCAGATCGGACTGAATGCGCCAGAGCGCGCGCTATCGATGACGCTCGCCGGCGTCGGCTCCGGCTCGGAGGTCGAGAATCTCGACAATTGGCGCAAGCAATGCCGCGCCAATGCCGAGCAATTCGAGACGCTCGGCTCCGCCGAAGTCGCAAAAGTCACGCGCGAGGCGCCGAGCCGGATTCCCTTCCTGGTGAAGGACCCGCGCGGCCACGCCGATTTCTACGCCGCACTGGCGCGGCACGACGCCAAGGGATCGGCGCGGACGATGCGCGGCTTCCAGGGCGGCCGCCCCTCGATCTACACCATGACGGATGCGATCAGAGGCGTTGCAACGCCGGCGCTCATCATCTGCGGCGACGAGGACGATCCGTGCGTGGGCGCAAGCCTGTTCCTGAAGAAGCATCTGCCTGCGGCGGGGCTCGCGATGTTTCCGAAGTCCGGCCACGTGCTCAATCTCGAAGAGCCCGCGTTGTTCAACGAAACCGTGGAACGGTTCGTGACGCTGGTGGAAGCCGGGCGCTGGCCGGTGCGCGATGCGCGGTCGTTGGCCGCGCATTAGAGCCAAGGTGTCACCACACGCGCCGTCATTGCGAGCGGCTACTTCCCCTGCCCCCGCGTGAGCAGAAACACCGCCTGCTCGCCGAACATGTTCCACACCCACCAGGGCAGGTTCAGCGGCACCGGACGGCCATAGAGATCGAGCGCCACCGAGCGCTCCATCTTGACGTCGATCGCGTCACAGAGCTCGACGAAGTCCTTGATGGTGCAGAAATGGATGTTGGCGGTGTCATACCAGCTTGCCGGCAGATTTTCCGTGCGCGGCATGTGGCCACCGATCAGGAGCTGGAGCCGCATCTTCCAGAAGCCGAAATTCGGGAACGACACGATGGCGCGGCGGCCGATGCGCAGCAAATTCTCCAGCACCACTTTCGGCTGCCGCGTCGCCTGCAGCGTCTGCGACAGGATCACGTAGTCGAAGGCGTCATCCGGATAATTCACCAGGTCGGTGTCGGCATCGCCCTGCACCACCGCGAGCCCCTTGGCGACGCAGCGGTTGACGCCCTCGCGCGACAGCTCGATGCCGCGGCCGTCGATGCCGCGGGTCTCCAGCAGCTGGAGCAGGTCGCCCTCGCCACAGCCGACGTCGAGCACCTTCGAGCCCGGCTTGACCATCTCGGCGACTAGCACATGGTCGGCGCGAAACTGACCGGATTGCCCGGTCGCAAGGCCACCCAGCGGCAACGCTTCCTGTACAGACATGGCTAGCCGTCCTTGTTAAGCATTCCTGGCGGCGAGCCCGCGCGCCTTGCCTGCCGATTGCAGGAAGGCGCGGGAGATATCGAAGAATTCGGGCACGTCGAGCAGGAAGGCGTCGTGACCGCGATCGGTCTCGATCTCGGCGAACGACACCCGCGCGCTCGAGGCATTCAGCGCGTGCACCAGCGCCCGCGATTCCGAGGTCGGGAACAGCCAGTCGCTGGTGAAGGAGACCACGCAGAAGCGGGTCTGGATTCCAGCGAACGCCTTCGCCAGCACCCCGCCATGGTCGCCGGCGATGTCGAAATAATCCATCGCACGGGTCAGGTAGAGATAGGAGTTGGCGTCGAAGCGCTCGACGAAGGACGAGCCCTGGTAGCGCAGATAGGACTCGACCTGGAAGTCGGCGTCGAACGAGAAGGTCGGCAGCTCGCGGTCCTGCATGCGGCGGCCGAATTTTCGATGCAGCGCGGCGTCCGAGAGATAGGTGATGTGCGCCGCCATCCGCGCGACGGCGAGCCCGCGATGCGGATGGAGGCCGTGATCGGCATAGCCGCCACTGTGCCAATCGGGATCGGCCATCACGGCCTGCCGGCCAAGCTCGTGGAACGCGATGTTCTGCGCCGAGTGCCGCGTCGAGCAGGCAATCGCCAGCGCGGAGAACACGCGGCTCGGATACGCCGCGGTCCATTGCAGCACCTGCATGCCGCCCATCGAGCCGCCGACGACCGCGAACAGCGTGTCGATGCCGAGCCGGTCGATCAGCATCGCCTGCGCGCGCACCATGTCGGGGATGGTGATGACAGGGAAATCAAGGCCCCAAACCTTGCCGGTCGCGGGATTGATCGAAGCCGGACCGGTCGAGCCCATGCAACCGCCGATCACGTTGGAGCAGATGATGAAGTAGTGTTGAGGATCAAGCGGGCGGCCCGGGCCGACCAGGGTCTCCCACCAACCGGGCTTGGCGGTGACGGGATGTACGTTGGCGACATGCTGGTCGCCGGTCAGCGCATGGCAGAGCAGAACGGCGTTGGAGCGATCGGCGTTGAGCTCGCCATAGGTCTGGTAGGCGATCTGGAACGGGCTGAGATCGACACCGCAATCGAGCCGCAGCGGCTGCTCCGTGCCGAACTGCGCGACCTGCGAGCTCGGATGATCCACCTCGTGCGACCGCTCGTCGGCAGTGATCGCGGGACTCGGAATTGACTGGACGCCAACCATCTGACCATCGACCTCGTTTGCGATCGTAGTGGTGACCGCATTGACATCAGGCCATGAAAAACCCGGCCTGAACGATAGGTTCGGCCGGGATCGAAAGGGTCCCCGGCCTGTTTAGCGAGTTTTTTAACGTGGCTGCAAGCCGGCCGGCTCAAATGACCACGGAACGGGCAAAAACTACCGGCTTGGACGGTTTTCGTCAAGTCGCGGTCCGGATCAACCAAATTCGCCTGTCGCGCCGCCGGCGGAAAGGGCCCGATTTCCCTTTGCATTTCTCTTTGCTTTCGCCGCCCTGACTGCCTAATCAGGACATCGATCGCAGCGGTGACGGCTCGACTGATCCGCATTGGAACGGCTCTCAACAAACGCCTGTCAGATATGTCCCAACGTCCGCCCGCTCCACCATCGCTCCAGGAATTGCGCAAGGAGATCGACGCGATCGACGAGGGCATGCATCGCCTCCTCATGCAGCGCGGCGACATCATCGACCGCCTGATCCAGGTGAAGCAGACCCAGGAGGTCGGCTCCGCGTTCCGCCCGGCGCGCGAGGCCGCCATGATGCGTGACCTCGTCCAGCGCCATCGCGGCATCCTGCCGCTCGACACAGTCGAGAGCATCTGGCGTGTCATCATCGCGACCTTCACCTATGTCCAGGCGCCGTTCTCGGTACACGCCGACATCTCGGCGAGCGAGCCGGCCATGCGTGATTCCGCGCGCTTCCATTTCGGCTTCACTGTGCCTTACGTCGCGCATTTCAGCGCGCAGGCGGCGGTCGAGGCGGTCGCGAAGTCCAAGGGCGACCTGGCGCTGGTGTCGGCGACCTCGAGCCGCACGCCGTGGTGGCTGTCGCTGGAGGAAAGCGGCGCGCCAAAGATCATCGCGCGGCTACCCTTCGTCGAGCGCGCCGACCATCCGGCGGCGTTGCCCGTGTTCGCGGTCTCGCGCGTCGCCGACAGCGCCCTGGTGACGGAGGTCGAGACCTTCAGCGTGCGCGTGTCGGGGTGGAACGCCGAGGTCGCGCGCGCCCTGTCGCCGCTCGCCGAGATCGTGGCCGTGCCCGATACCGCCTTCGATGGCGCCGCGCTGCTGGTCTCGATCACCGCGGCGAGCAGCCTCGACAAGATCAAGGCTGCCCTGATCGAAGCGGGGGCCTCAGTGCGCTCCACGGCCCTCGTCGGCAGCCACGCAACGCGCTATACGGTGCCCCCGACCGGGTCGAAATCGTAAGTCGCGAACCGCTTAGGCCACTCCGGAGTTGAAGATGTCACGCCCCGTGCCGAATCCCGGCATTCTCGATATTGCGCCCTACACGCCCGGCAAGAGCCCGGTCGCCGAGCCGGGCCGCAAGGTGTTCAAGCTCTCGGCCAACGAGACGCCGTTCGGGCCCTCACCGAAGGCGATCGCGGCGTTCAAGCACGTAGCGGATCATCTGGAAGACTATCCGGAAGGCACCTCGCGCGTGCTGCGCGAAGCGATCGGCCGCACCTTCGGGCTCGATCCCAACCGCATCATCTGCGGCGCCGGTTCGGACGAGATCCTCAACCTGCTCGCCCACACCTATCTCAGCCCGGGCGACGAGGCGATCTCCACCACGCATGGATTCCTGGTCTACCCGATCGCCACCATGGCGGTCGGTGCGAGGAACGTCGTCGCAGCGGAGACGAACCTCACCGCCGATGTCGATGCCATTCTCAAGGCGGTGACGCCGCGCACCAAACTGGTTTGGCTCGCCAACCCCAACAACCCGACCGGAACCTATCTGCCGTTCGACGAGGTCAAGCGTTTGCGCGCCGGCCTGCCGTCGCACGTCCTGCTGGTGCTCGACGCCGCCTATTCCGACTACGTCTCGCGCAACGATTACGAGATGGGGATCGAGCTCGTCGCGACGACCGAGAACACGGTGGTGACGCACACCTTCTCCAAGATCCATGGTCTTGCGGCGCTGCGCGTCGGCTGGATGTTCGGCCCCGAGCACATCATCGACGCGGTCAACCGCATCCGCGGTCCTTTCAACGTGTCGACGCCGGCGATGTACGCTGCCGTTGCCGCGATCGAGGACACCGCGCACCAGGCCATGTCGAAGCAGTTCACGGAGACCTGGCGCAACTGGCTGACCGAGGAGATCGGCAAGCTCGGGCTGAAGGTGACGCCGAGCGTCGCGAATTTCGTGCTGATCCACTTCCCGACCGAGGGCAAGACCTCGGACGCGGCCGATGCCTTCCTCACCAAGCGTGGGCTGGCGCTGCGCGGCTTGAAGAACTACGGCCTGCCGCATTCGCTGCGCATGACCATCGGAACCGAGGAGGCCAACCGCCTCGTCGTCGAGGGCCTGCGCGATTTCATGGCCGGCAGATGAGCGCGAACCCGCACTTCCAGCGCGTCGCGCTGATCGGCTTCGGCCTGATCGGCGGCTCGATCGCGCGCGCTGCAAAGCTCCAAGGCCTGGCCGGCGAGATCGTCACCACCGCGCGCTCGGAGAAGACGCGCGCACGCGTGCTGGAGCTCGGCATCGTCGATCAGGTCGTGGCGACCAATGCAGAAGCGGTGAAGGACGCCGACCTCGTCATCCTCTGCATTCCCGTCGGCGCCTGCGGGCCGGTGGCGCAGGAGATCGCCGCGCATCTCAAGCCCGGCGCGATCATCTCCGACGTCGGCTCGGTCAAAGGCGCCATCGTCAGGGATATGGCGCCGCACCTGCCGAAGGGCATTCATTTCGTGCCGGCGCATCCCGTCGCTGGGACCGAGCATTCGGGCCCCGATTCGGGCTTCGCCGAGCTCTTCATCAACCGCTGGTGCATCCTCACCCCGCCGGAGGGCGTTGATGCCGCTGCCACCGATCGCCTGCGCGCGTTCTGGGCGGCGATGGGCGCCAAGGTCGAGGTCATGACGCCGGATCATCATGATCTCGTGCTCGCGATTACCAGCCATCTGCCGCATCTGATCGCCTACACAATCGTCGGCACCGCCGACGAGCTGGCGCAGGTGACGGAGTCGGAGGTCATAAAATTCTCCGCCGGCGGTTTTCGCGATTTCACCCGCATCGCGGCCTCCGATCCGACGATGTGGCGCGACGTCTTCCTCGCCAACAAGGAGGCCGTGCTGGAGATGCTCGGCACCTTCACCGAGGACCTCGCCAAGCTGACGCGTGCGATCCGCCGCGGCGACGGCGAGGCGCTGTTCGACCACTTCACCCGCACCCGCGCCATCCGCCGCGGCATCGTCGAGATCGGCCAGGATTCGGCCGCCGCAGATTTCGGCCGGCCGCATGCGGCGCTGAAAAAGCCGTAGCCCACCCCTCTCTCCTCCGTCATTGCGAGGAGCGCAGCGACGAAGCAATCCAGACTGTTTCCGAGGAGAAAGCCTGGATTGCTTCGCTTCGCTCGCAATGACGGAGGAATCAATACAGCGGCGGAATCTGGCCGACCTTGACCGGGCCGAGCAGCACAGCGCCGTCGACGAACTTCAGCGGGAAGCTGCGGGCCTTCTTGCCTTCCAGCGTGCTCTCGGTGCCGATCGAATTGATACCGGCGGCGACGCCGGCATTGGCGTTCTGTTTGATGACCTTGCCGAGGCCCGGAACGGCGCGATCGAGTGCACCGAACAAATTATTGAGGTCCTGCGACTTCACGCCGGGCGCGACGCGATCGAGGGTGGCCTGCGGCACCCCCTCCTCCAGCATCTTCTCGATGCCAAGCGCAGGGATCACGCGCTCGAGGCCCGTCACGGTCATCTGCAATTCGCCGTCGAGTCGGCCATTGGCCGAGAGCCCGAGCGTGCCGGCCGCGACCGCGATCATCTCGCCCTGCTGGATCCGCGACTGCACGATCTCGATGTGACCACCCGCGGCCTGGATCTCGCGGAAGCGCTGCGGCCACGGCTTTGGCGTGAGGTCGGACAGTCCGGTGATCTTCGCGCGCGTGTCGGCCTCGAACGGCTCGGCAAGCAGCGGATGAACGCCCTGGATGCTGCCCTGCGCGATCTGCAGCACGGTCTCGATCACGGGATGATCGGACGGCGATCCATCCGCGAGGCGCCCGTGCAGCTCGATCTGCTTGGCGCGCGCGAGCGGCACCTGCACACTGCCGTCGAGCCGGTTGACGGTGGGGTCCTCGAATACGATGGAAGCGCGCTCGGGCACGGCGGGCAGGCCGACCACGCTGCTACGGCCCTTGCTCCAGTTTACCACGAAGGTGTTTTGCGTGACGCCGTCGGTGAGCGTCGCCGGCGCGGAGAATTCGGCGATGACACGCTTGGGATCGTAGACCTGGGCAATGACCAGGATGTTGTCGAGCCTGGCCGTGAACGGTGTCTTGCTGGCGTTCTGCGACACCAGGGCGACGCTGGCATCGGAACACTGGACCTCGAAGCGGAACGGGAAGCCCGCGATCGAGCGCTTGGCGCAATCATAGATGCGGCCGGATTTGGCCTCCTGCGCGCGCCAGGCGTCGGCGGCGACTTCCGCCTGCGACGCCGCATAGAACCAGAAGCAGCTCCACGCGACGGCGAGGATCAGGAGGATAACGGGTGCGATGAAAAGGCCCCAACGGGAGCGCCGGCCTGCGGCAACGGTCATATCGGACATGCGGCGACCCTTTGACCCCAGATGATGGCAAATGTAAGCGAGGTTCGGCTGCGACGAAAGGCCGAGAATTCGCTTCGCTTGGGGGCGCGGGTCTGGTAGCCGTGCCCGAAATGTCGGAAATCACCCTCCCCTCCGTCACCACAGCCAAGGGCGACCTGTGGGTGTTCGGCTACGGCTCGCTGATGTGGCGGCCCGGCTTCGAATTTAGGGAGCGCGTCCCGGCGCGGCTGGTCGGCGAGCATCGCGCGCTCTGCGTCTATTCGTTCGTGCACCGTGGCACGCCGGAGAAGCCGGGTCTGGTGCTCGGCCTCGACCGCGGCGGCGCCTGCCGCGGCATCGCCTTCCGTGTCGCCGAGAAGAGCCGCGCCGATGTGGTCGCTTACTTGCGGGCGCGCGAGCAGGTGACGTCGGTCTATCGCGAAGTCATGCGCTCGGTGTGGCTGGAGAACGATGCGCGGCAGCGCGTCTCGGCACTCGCCTATGTCGTCGACCGCGGCCACGTGCAATATGCCGGCCGGCTGTCTCTCATCGACCAGCATCGCCACGTGCTCCAGGGCCACGGCCAGTCCGGCGCCAACCGCGACTACGTGACCGCGACCGTGAAAGCAATCGAGGCCGAAGGTTTTCGCGATGCGCCGCTGCATCAGCTTGCCACAATGCTGCATGGTGATGCGCATTCTGCGCACGCGCCGGCTCCGGTGGAAGATCGAGAGAACCGCTAGCTCTCCGACGGCGCATAGCTCGGCGCCGAGCCGATCAGCTGCTCCTGCTCCTTGCGGCCCGCTTCGACCAGGCGCCCGGTCGCGTCTTCGATCGCCGTTTGCACGCGGGAGAGAAACTCATCCTTGGGCAGGCCAGACGGCAGCGGATCGAGGAACTCCACAACCAGCGTGCCGGGATAGCGCATGAAGGTGCGGCGCGGCCAGAACAGGCCGGAATTGAGCGCGATCGGCAGGCACTGCGCGCCGCAGGACGAATAGATCTGCGCAAAGCCGGTCTTGTAGTCCGGTGGCGCGCCCGGAGCGCGGCGCGTGCCTTCCGGGAAGATCACGAGCTGGCCGCCGCTGCGCACCGCCTCACGCGCCCGCCGCGTCATGTCCAGAAGCGCCTTGACGCCGGCATTGCGGTCGATCGCGATCATCCCGGTCTTGACCAGAAACTGGCCGAACACCGGAATCTGCATGAGCTGACGCTTGAGGATGAAAATCGGACGGTCGAAAAAACCCGGCAGGACGAACGTCTCCCAGAACGACTGGTGCTTCGCAACGATTACCAACGGTCCCGTCGGGATCTTTTCGACGCCGCGGAATTCCACCTTGATGTTGCAGACCAGGCGCATCAGAAATAGCGTCGCCTTCGCCCACCATCGCGCGACCGTGAGCATGGCGCGCGGCGGCAATGCGAAGGTCGGCAGCGCCACGATCGCGAGGCACACCAGCACGGTGTAGAACAGCAGGTTGAACACGAGCGATCGCAGGAAAATCAAGAACATCGAGTATCCGATCAATTGCCGATCAGTTGCCGATCAATTGGCCTGTGCGGTGGCGGGCCGCTTCGGCTGCAGCCCGGGAGGCTGCTCCGACATCTCGGGCGAAAGGTCAATCCCGAAATCCTCCAGCCGCACCCTGAGCTCGGCCGCGATGTACTTGACATATTCCGACAGCAGCAGCCGCAAGGTGGACGCCGAGGTCCACCACGGCTCCTCGCGCCATTTGTCGCCGACCACCACGAACGGGATCAGCTTCGTCTCCGGCATCGCATGCGAGAATTCCACCAACGCGCGCGGCATGTGATAGTTCGAGGTGACCACGATCAGCGACCTGAAACCGCGCCCGTCGGCCCAGCGCCGCGCTTCCGCGGCATTGCCGCGGGTCGAGACCGCGGTGCGGTCGAGATCGACGCAGCAATGCATGAAGGACTGGTTCTCCGGCAACGTCCGGGAGATGTCGCTCGCCGTCGAGGTCGGGTGCACGCCGGAGATCAGGAGCCTTCTGCCATAGCCGGCAGCGAGCAGCTCCATCGCATCCGACACCCGCGAGGAGCCGCCTGTCAGCACCACAATGCCGTCCGCCTTGCGGTCCGGCGCGATCTCGGCGCCGCGCAATTGCGACAGGAACGCGATGAAGCCCGCCGCCGCGCCGACGAAGGCGAACGCAATCGTCGACATCACGGCCGCGCGCAGCCAGCCGCGCGGGAGTTTCGGCGATCGATCGTCGGTCGGCGAGGTCATGCGATGTCGGTGGTCCCTTCCCTGGATGATTTTAGGACGTTTTGAGGCGAAGTGGAGTCCGGTTTATCGGACTCAATCAACATCATTCAGCGTCGCGAACAGTGTCTGGCGCGAGGCGACCGCGGTAATGGCGCCGATCAGCACGGCCTGCACCGCGAGCACGATGTAGCCGGACGGCCGCAGCGAGAAGGTGCCGAGCAGCGCGGCGAACTGGTCGCCGACGGGGGTGCCGGAAAACCAGCCTGCAATCGACTCGGAGAAGCCGAACACCAGCATGGCGGCGCCGCCGCCGATCACGCCGCCCTCCAGCCCCAGCCTGAGGAAATGGCGCAGGAAGCGGTTGGCGATATAGCGGTCGCCGGCGCCGACGAAATGCAGCACCTCGACGATTGGACGGTTCGCCGCCATGGCGCCGCGGGTCGCGAACGACACCGAGATGATGGTGGCGATGATGACGAGCGCGAGGATGCCGAGGCCGGCGAGCACGGTGGCGTTGGTCATCGAGCGCATGCGCTCGATCCAGGCGCGGTGATCGTCGACGCTGGCGCTTGGCGCCACCTGGGTCACGCGGGCGCGCAGGGCGCCGAGATCGAGCGCCGTGCCGGGCTGCACGCGCGCTATGATCATGCGCGGCACCGGCAGATCGTCCATCGACAGGCCGGTGCCGAGCCAGGGCTCGAGCAGCTTGCCGCTCTCGTCCTTGGTGAACGGCTTGACTTCGACGATGCCGGCTTGCGCGCGCATGGCCTCGGTCACCGCCGCGGTGTCGCGTTCGAGATCGCGGCCCGTCTGCGGCCGGACCTGGATGGTGATTTCGCTCGCAACGTCGGACTGCCATTCGGCGGCGGAGGCGCTCACCAGCAGCACCGTGCCCGTCGTCATCGAAGCGAGGAACGTCATGATGGCGACGACGGCAACCAGCGCGCGGCCGTGGATCGAGGCGCGCGGCACGATCGGCGACATGTTGCGCGCCCTGGCGGGAAGCTGCGGACGCTCCTGTCCGAGATCGACCAGCACGCCTCGCTCGTCGGTCCTATTCATAGACGTGCAGCCGTCCCTGGTGCAGCACCAGCCGCCGCGCCTCGTACTGGTCCATCAGGCCGATGTCGTGGGTGGCGATGATGACGGCGGTGCCTGACTTGTTGAGCTCGATGAACAGCCGCAGCAGGCGGCGGCCGAGCGTCGGATCAACGCTGCCGGTCGGCTCGTCCGCGAGCAGCAGCTGCGGCCGCGAGATCACGGCGCGCGCGATCGCCGCGCGCTGCTTCTCGCCGCCCGACAGGATCGGCGGCAGCGCATCCATGCGCTCGCCGAGCCCGACCCAACGCAGGAGGTCGATGACCTCCTTGCGGTAGCTCGATTCGCTGCGGCCCATGACGCGGAACGGCAGCGCGACGTTCTCATAGGTCGTCATGTGGTCGAGCAGGCGGAAATCCTGGAGCACGATGCCGATGCGCTTGCGCAGGTCCGCGATCTCGTCCTTGCCGAGCTGCGAGATGTCGTGGCCGAACAGGTTGACGAGGCCCCGCGTCGGTCGATGCGACAGGAACAGCAGGCGCAGCAGCGAGGTCTTGCCGGCGCCGGACGGGCCGGTGAGAAATTGAAAGGAATGCGCCGGGATCTGGAAGCTGAGGTCGCGCAGGACCTCGGGCCCCAGGCCGTAACGCAATCCGACATTTTCGAACCGAACCAAGCTCAGCTCCGTTCGAGAGAGGCCGCGGGCCACACGGTTGTGCTCCGCCACACGCGATCAACGGGTTTTGCGGCCGTTATGGTTTCCGGTTCGTTAACGGTCGCTCTGTAGCATAATTGGCAGCATCCTTGCCCCTCGGTCTCCGCGACCGTGTCATCGTTAAGCTCGTCCATGCATCAAGGCTCGTCCATGCATATCGTCTGCCCTCATTGTACGACATCCTACGCCATCAAGCTTGCGAGCCTGGGGGCGAATGGCCGGACGGTCCGCTGCTCCCGTTGCAAGGAAACCTGGGTCGCCCATGCCGAGGATGCCATCGAGGAGGCGTCCATACCGGCCATGGCCGCGGCCAGCCAGGCCGACGACCAGTCGGATCTCGCCGAGCAGTGGAACTCCTATGCCCAGGACGACGGTGCCACTGATGCGCCCGTCGTCGACAGCCCCTCGATCGCCAGCGACTGGCCCGACGAGGAAGCCAGGGACACCGAGGACGAATGGTCGGCGGCGGCCCGGTCCGTCGAGGAGGACGTCGTCGGCGAACAGCACCAGTCCTGGTTCCGCGGCCTGTTTGGCCGCCGCGGCGCGCGGGTGAGCCGCCCGGTCGCCGCCACGGCGCGGCGAAAATCCCATTTCGGCCTACCGATCGCCTGCGCCGCCATGGGCGCGCTGGTGCTGGCACTGGTGATCTGGCGCGGCGACATGGTGCGGCTGCTGCCGCAGACGGCTGCTTTCTACAAGATAGTCGGCCTCGAAGTTAATCTGCGCGGACTGGCCTTCAAGGACGTCAGGCTCTCCAGCGAGACTGTGGACGGTAAACAGGTACTGGTGATCGAGGGCGTGATCGTGGGCCAGGGCAAGAAGCCGCTCGACATTCCCAGGCTGCGCTTCGCGGTGCGCGACGCGCAAGGCGCGGAGATCTACGCCTGGAACACCGTTCTGGAGCAGACCGTGCTACAGCCCGGCGAGCGCGCCTTCTTCCGCTCGCGCCTGGCCTCGCCGCCGCCGGAGGGCCGCAACATCGACGTTCGCTTCTTCAACCGGCGCGACATCGCCGGCGGCAGCGTATAATCGGTTTCGCAGGTGTCGCAGGGAAAGTTGGTCGCGAGGTTGGTCCCAAGGTTGGTCCAAAGGTTGGTCTCATGCCCAAAATCTTGATCGCCGACGACGAGGATTCGATGCGCCAGCTGGTGGCGCGCGCCATCGCCATGGACGGCCACGAGACCGTCACCGCGCAGGACGGCGCCGAGGCGCTTGAAATCCTGACCCGCGCCGACGGCGGGTTCGATCTGCTGCTCACCGACATCCAGATGCCGGTGATGGACGGCATCGCGCTGGCGCTTGCCGTCGCACGCGATTTTCCCGATTTGACCATTCTGCTGATGACCGGCTTTGCCGACCAGCGCGAGCGCGCCTCGAACCTCAATGCGCTGGTGCATGACGTCGTGACCAAGCCGTTCTCGGTCGCCGACATCCGCACGGCAGTGGCGGATGCGCTGGCGGCGAAGAAGGGGTAGCGGGCGGTCACCACGTATTCCGCTGTCATGCCCCGGCTTGACCGGGGCACCCAGTACGCCGCGGCCTCTCGATTGAATCACAACCGTCTCGGAGTACTGGATCGCCCGGTCAAGCCGGGCGATGACAGAGAACTCAAAAATCCTTCAGCAGCCGCTCGATATAGTCGAGCTCGATCTGCGGGCGCGAGCTATCCCCCAAGCGGCGACGGAGCTCTTCGAGGATGCGGCGGACGCGCTGGGCGTCGATCTCGCCGGGGATCTTGACCGTGTAGTCGTCGCTCAGATCGCGGCCGTGAAGGGGGCGACCGAGTGGATCGGTCTGATTGCCGCCGCTCTGCTGGCGGCCGGCACGATTGCCGGGACCTTCGCCCTGCCCGTCGCCATCGCCCTGCTGCATCGCCTCGGCCATCTTCTGCGCGCCCTTGCGCAAGGCGTCGAGAGCTTTGCCTTGCGAGTCCACGGCGCCGTCGGAATTGCCCTCGCCGAGCTGCGAGCCGGCATCGCCCATGGCCCCGTCGGCGGCGTCCAGACTGCCGTCGTCATCGCCCTGGTCGCCGTCCTGATCGCCATTCTGGCCCGGCTGTCCCTGGTCGCCCTGCTGACCTTGCTTCCCTTTCTGGTTCTGACCCTTTTGCCCCTTCTGCGCGAGGCCGCGCTTGGCGAGCTCGTCCTGCAGCTTCTTCAGGCGGTCGCGCAGCGACTGCTGGTCCTGCTGAAGGTCCGACATCGACTGATCGCCCTGCTGCTTGCCGCGCGAGCGCTCACGCCGGGAATCCTGGCCCTGCTTGAAAGTCTTGTCACGCAATTGCTGCTGCTTGCGGATCATGTCGCTGAGCTCGTTGAGCGCCTGCTCCATGTCGCTGTCGCCGGATTGCCCGGGCTGCGCCATCTGGAGATTTTCCATGATCTGCGCAAGCTGCTCGAGCATGCGCTGGGCCGCCTCGCGATTGCCTTCGCGCGCCGCCTTCTCGATCTGCTTCAAGAGCTCGTCCAGATCGCGTTGCGTGATGACGGAACGATCGCGATTGGAGGATTGGCTTTTTTCCGTCGCGCGCTTGTAGTCCTCGAGCTTCTGAATCGCATCGGATTGATTGTTCAGGCTGCGTCCGGACTCCTTTTGCCTGAGGCTGTCGCCGGAATCCTGCATCGCTTTTTCCGCACTATCGAGCAGCGCGTCAGGATCCTGATCCTGCTGGGCCGAAACGGCAGCGGGGAAGCCTCCCAGGAGGAGGGCAAGACAGGCGATCGACATCGCCTTCAAGACTGGCACGCGCGCTAGCTTCCGCATTTCCGATCCCGCGTAAACTGATTGGTCCCGTCCTCGCCCCCCTTCGCCCGACTGCCCGCCGACTTCCGATAAGCCTGCAGCTGCTGGCGCAAGACATCCTGCTGCTGCGCCAGCTCTTCGAGCTGCTCGGGCGTGGCATGCTGGGTCTTTTGTCGCAGCTCGACCGCCTTGTCGAGGATGAGCTGAACCTCTGCCGGGAAAGGCTGCCGGGGTCCAAGCGGATTCTGCTCGGCGCGCCGGGCGAGATCGCGCACCTTGCCGGCCATCGCCTCGCGGAGCTTTTGCGTCAGCGCCTTGATCTCCTCCTCGCTGGCGCCGCGTTCCAGCGCCCGCTTGAGCGCGTCCTGCGCCGAGCGCAGCGCGGCGTTGACGCTGCCGGCGACACCGTCGTCCTCGATGGTGACCGCGAACGCCCACATGCTTCCCACCACCTCGCGCAGCGCGTCGTCGGTGCGGGCCGCTTCCAGCTGGAGCGCCAGGCTGCGCAGGCCGAGATAGCAGCCCGCATCCGGCGTGAACAATTCAGGCGCGATCATCAGCGCGTCGAGCGCGGTGTAGACATCCGAGTTCTTGTTGGCGTCGAGTGCGAGGATGCGGCGCTGCTCGATCAGCGCGCGCGCGAGCGAGTTGGTGAACAGCCGCTCGGGCAGGCGCATGTTGAAGGGCTCGCTCCTGGCCTCGTTGCCGGCCTCGTCCTTGGCGGTGAGGGTCAGCGTGACGTCGGCGCCGGCATAGGGGTCCTCGCTGAGGTCCTTCACCGTCTGGCCGACGCCGTTGCGGGTGCGCGCATTCGGCAGCACGAGCGGGAATTGCGGCGGCTGGAATAGCGGCCGCGCGGCCGCCTTGGTGTCGTCCCTGCTGCCATCTTTGGCATCGGCGGGGCGCAGGCCGATGTGCGCGTCGGCGCCGGTGACGCCGTAATCGTCCTCGATCTTGTAGGAGAGCTGGAGTCCGCCGCGGGCCTGGCGCTCGGGATCCTTGGCGAGGGCGATCGTCGGCGCGCGGTCCGGCGTTGCCGCAAACGCCCATTGCGGTTGGCCTGAGGGCGCGCGGACATGCGCGGTACCGTCGCCGGCGATGGTAAAATGCTTCTCGTTGGTGCCCTTGGGCGTGGCTTCAGTGGGGGCGACCTCCTTGAGGCCGCCGGAGACGGCAACATCAAGGCTGCCGCCGGAGGAGCGCACGATCAGGGTCGAGCCGGCGGGAACGGCAAGCGGACCGCTGGCCGGCAGCGCCGCAGCCTCCTTGTTCGCGGCCGACAGGATCACCGGCGGCTTGCCGGTGTAGAGCGGCGGCGTGACCCAGGCATCGACGCGAACGTTCGTCGGCGCCAGCGCGCCGTTCCAGTCGAATGCGGCCACGAGCCGCATCGCACGCTCGTCGCCGGCGGCGAAGAAGGTCGCAACCAGCATCACCATGACCAGCGCGCGCAGCGCCCAGGGATCGTGCAGAGCGAGCCGCGGGTTCGGCAGACCGGCGCGGATGCGCTTGATCGAAGCCAGCGTGCGCACGCGCTGCGCCTGCCACAACGCCTGCGCAACCGGGTCCTGCGAGGTCAGCGTGTCCGTCAGCGTGGTGGCCGGCCGATGACGGAGGCCGGAGCCGCGATCGAGCCGGGCAAGCGCCTCCTCGCGGCCCGGCCAGCGGAAGCGAACCAACGGGAACAGGACGGCAATCGCGATGCCGGCGAAAACGACGAGACCAATGGCGCGGGCAATGAACGGCAGCGCCAGCCAGAGGCCGGCCCAGGACACCACCAGGAACAGGCCGACGACGGTGAGAAGCCGCGCCAAATTTGGCCAGGCACGCTCCCATGCGATGGCATAAATGGCCCGCTGCAGGGCCTGCGCCAGCTTCAGCCGCGACAGAGCGTCGCCATCGCGGATCGGGTCTGACGGGTCGGGGGTGACGCCGTTCAATCAACTCTCCAGGTTGCCCGGTAGAGAAGCGTACCACAACGGCAGCACTGAGGCATCCGTTCCTGTACGGGAGAGACCCCTTTTCCCGCATAACACGAGGACGTGACTGGCCCGCCGCAACCCCGTAATTTCCGGGCCGCCATCCAAGAAAAACGAAGGAAACGCCATGGACAAGAAGATGCACGACAAGGGCCTGGAAGTCCGCAAAGCGGTGCTGGGCGAGGCCTATGTCGACAATGCCCTGAAGAGCGTCGACGATTTCAACCGTCCGTTCCAGGAGATGCTCAACGAATATTGCTGGGGCACGGTGTGGGGCCGCGAGGAGCTGCCGCGCAAGACCCGCAGCATGCTCAACATCGCCATGATCGCGATCCTCAACCGCCAGCACGAATTCCGCGCGCATCTGAAGGGCGCACTTACCAACGGCGTCACCCGCGACGAGATCCGCGAGATCCTGATGCAGGTCGCAATCTATGGCGGGGTGCCGGCCGCGGTCGACAGTTTTCGGATCGCGCGCGAGGTGTTCGCGGAGATCGACGGCAAGGCGTAAGGGGGTAAGCCGTGAGGGGGTAGGCCCTCTCCACGTCGTCCCGGCCTTTTCGCCGGGACGACGCCGAAAGCAGGACGCGCTGTTCGCCAACAACAAAGCAAAAAGGAAACACCATGAACATCGGATTCATCGGCCTCGGAAACATGGGTTTCCCGATGGCGCGGCGGCTGATCGAGGCGGGCAACCGGCTCGTCGTGTTCGACACGCGCAAGGAGGTCGTCGACAAGCTGGTGGCGCGTGGCGCCACTGCGGCGACGTCGCCGAAGGACGTCGCCGACCAGGTCGAGACTGTCATGGCGAGCCTGCCCTCGCTGCAGGCTTCGCTCGCGGTTGCGACGGGGCCGAACGGCGTGATCGAAGGAAGCCGCATAAAACGCTTCATCGATCTCTCCACCGTCGGCTCGCAGATGGCGGCGAAGATTCACGGCCTGCTCGCCGAGCATAACATCGTACAGATCGACTGCCCCGTCTCCGGCGGCGTCGGCGGCGCCGAGAAGGGTACGCTGGCAGTGATGGTCTCGGGGCCGAAGGCCGAGTTCGAGCTGCTCAAACCCGCGCTCGAAATCATCGGAAAAGTGTTCTTCATCGGCGAGAAGCCTGGCGCGGCGCAGACCATGAAGCTCGCCAACAATTTTTTGTCTGCCACCGCCATCGTGGCGACGTCCGAAGCCGTCGTGATGGGCGTGAAAGCCGGGCTCGATCCCGCCGTGATGATCGACGTCATCAACGCCGGCTCGGGCATGAACACCGCGAGCCGCGACAAGTTTCCGCGCGCGGTGCTGCCGCGCAGCTTCGATTTCGGCTTCGCCACCGGACTGATGGTGAAGGACGTGCGGCTGGCGCTGGAGGAGATGAAGCAGCTCGGCCTGTCGATGGAGGTCGCCGACGCGGTGGGACGGTTGTGGGAGACCGTGATCAGCGCGGAAGGCGCCGATTCCGATTTCACCGCGGCGATCAAGCCGATCGAGAAGAAAGCGGGGGTGGTGGTTGGCGGGACAACCGCCCGCAGCTAGTGCCGGCGCAAGCGCAGCGCTGGTGACTGGCGCTGCGCTGCTTGGCTCGGTCGATCGATCGTGGAAGGAAGTCTATGAGCGGCGTCCGCCGACGGCAACGGCGCCGATCGACTGATCGAATTGCAGGGAGGCGGAGCCACCGCTGCATTTGATGTATTTCTGATCGCACCTGCGCATGCACCGCGTATCATTGGAGCATTTCGCGGCAGTGTTGTTTCAGCTGACCCAAGCGGTATCACACCGCGAGACTCGGGCTGAAGCGGCGCCGGACAATCCGATCAGGAAGGCCGCACTGCAAGCCGCGAAAAGCAGGCGAAGCTGGCCACCGCCCGCGAGTGAATCGTTCATTCCATTCTCCTGTGTGGGCCGGGCACGGTGTGCGCCTGCGGCCAGGTCCGATGTCTTGACGAAGATGCGGCTCAAGCCTTGGCGAGGTAGGGAATCGTGCCGGCCAGATCGGTGTCGTCGATCAGCTGGAAACGGCTCTCGCTGCCGCCCCGGCGCGCCGCGGCGAAGCGGCCATAGGCCGGATCGGTCACGAAGGATTCCGCTGCCTTTGCCGTGGGAAACGACATGATCGCGATCAGCGAGGTGTCGAGGGGGGCACCTTCGAGGGTTTTCACGTTGCCGCTGCGGGAAAGATACTTGCCGCCGTGCTTGTGCACCAGTTCGTGGACCGAAGCCGCGTAGTCCGGCACCCATTTTCCGTCAGTCACTTTAATGTCCGCGATCAGATACGCTGTCATGTCGTGTCTCCTGGCTCGAGTTCAGCTCCGCCTTGACAGGGGCGGGCATGACTTGGGTGCCAGAACACGGCGGCGGCTCGCCAGTACGGGAACTGTAGCGGGGCGATACAAATACTGAATCGAGCCGCCCTGCATCAGCTCGCCAGCTTGCGTTCCTTGGCGAACGGGCTGAGGCCCAGCCAGCTTTGCATCGCCGCGGCAAGCTGCCGGTCGCCGGTGAGCAGCATCCGCCGGCTTGCGACGGCCGCGCGCACGGTATCGAGCCCCATCCAGATCGCCGTCATGGTGCGCAGATCAACTGACACGTAAAGGTCGACGTCGAAACCGGGATCAATCGAGCAGAGGTCGACGCCGTCGTCGGGATCGACAATCAGCCACCACAATCGCTGCGTCGAAGGCAATTCCGGATATGCGAACTGCAGCACGCTGCGGCGGGCCGGCATCGGGGTCGTGTTCAGATTCCGCCGCATGTCCCACATCAACAGCTGGACATCGAGATGCTGAAGCGACAGATGCGACTCGATGCGGCGCTGGCCCCAGATGCCGAACGCCTCGACGATGGGGCCGAGTTCGCGTCCGGCGGCGGTCAGCTGATACTCGATCACGCCGCGCTCGGAAGCCGATGGTTGGCGGATGACGATGCCTGCGGCTTCGAGTTCCTTCAGGCGCTGGGAAAGCAGCGCAGGCGACATGCGGGGAACGCCGCGGCGCAACTCGTTGAACCGGGTCGAGCCGGCGACGAGCTCACGTAGCAGCACGACGGTCCAGCGCGTGCATAGTATCTCGGCCGCCATCGCGACCGGACAGAACTGCCTGTAGCTGCCGATGGTCATGCGGGCCTCCGTGACAAGCGAGAGCGGAACCATAGGGCCGGTGCGCGCGGCTTCCTAGTTCAGATTCTGTATTGCCCTGGGTTCATTTGCTGAACTGGCCGCGGACGGCGGGCATCGTCTATCCGGCCGCATTGCAAGCCAGACCGGCCGCCGTCGCGGTCCATCAGACAACGGAGATTGATATGAAGAAGCACGATTCAGCGGCGTTCAGACGCCTCGCCTCGCTAAGCAAGGCGGCGATTTGCGTGATCGGCCTCGGCGCCGGCGCGACCACGGCTTCCGCAGCCAACCTGACGCGCAGCATCGAGGTCAGCGGCGCAGCGGCCGACGTGTGGTCCGTCATCGGTCCATTCTGCGCGATCAAGGACTGGCTGCCGCCGGTCGGCATGTGCATCGAGGACGGCAAATCCCCGCCGACCCGAACGCTTGTGACCAAGGACGGAAAGGCCGCGTTCGTCGAGGCGCAGACCGGGCGCGACGACAGAAGCTACAGCTATTCCTACGCGTTCCTCACCAGCCCTTTGCCGGTCAGCCAGTACAAGTCGACCATCAAGGTCACGGCGAGGGGCGAAGGGGTCTCGGTCGTGACCTGGACCGGAATCTATACGCCCGTCCCGGGCAAGGAAAAGGACGCGATCGACGCCTTGAGCGGCGTCTACGATTCCGGCCTCGCCTCGATCAGGGACAAATTCAAGAAGTAGGCCGGGCGCCCCGGCCGGCTCGATGAGCGCGGACGGCGTCTGCGCTCATCGGGCGCAAGGCGCCGACGTGATCCTCACAACCACGGCGCCGGCGCGTCCATCGCGATCAGCTGCTCGACCTCGATGCGCGGACGCACGACTGCGTACTGGTCGCCCTTCACCAGCACCTCGGGCACCAGCGGCCTCGTATTGTACGTGCCGGCCTGCACTGCGCCATAAGCGCCAGCGGTCATGATGGCGAGGAGATCGCCCGCCTTCGGCGTCGGCAGGGTGCGGTCGAGCGCGAGATAATCGCCGGTCTCGCAAACCGGGCCGACGACATCGGCCGCGATCGTGGCCGCGCCCTTCGCAGGCTGCGTCACCGGCAAAATGTCGTGATGGGCTTCATACAGCGTCGGACGGATCAAATCGTTCATGGCGGCGTCGATGATGACGAAATTCTTGCCGTCGCCATGCTTCACATAGATGACCTTGGCGACGAGGATGCCGGCGTTGCCGACGATCATGCGGCCCGGCTCGAACATCAGCGTGCAGCCGAGATTGTGGCTGACACGCTTGACCATGGCGGCATAGGCGTCGGGCGCCGGCGGCGCCTCGCGGTCCATGTAATAGGGAATGCCGAGGCCGCCGCCGAAATCGACATGCGAGATGTTGTGGCCGTCGGCGCGCAGCGTCTGCACGAATTCGGAGAGGATGCGGAACGCGATCTCCATCTTGGAGAGGTCGGTGATCTGGCTGCCGATATGCACGTCGGTGCCTGTTACCTCGATGCCCGGCAGCTTCGCGGCGCGGGCATAGACCTCGCGGGCATATGCGATCGGAATGCCGAACTTGTTCTCGGACTTGCCGGTCGAGATCTTTGCGTGCGTGCCGGCATCGACGTCCGGATTGACGCGGATCGAGATCCGCGCGGTCTTGCCCGTCTCGGCCGCAAGGCGCGACAGCAGCTCGAGCTCCGGCTCGGATTCGACGTTGAGGCAGAGGATGTCGGCGGCCAGCGCGGCGCGCAGCTCGGCTTCCGTCTTGCCGACGCCGGAGAACAGGATCTTGCTGGCGGGAATGCCGGCGGCCAGCGCGCGCTTCAATTCGCCGCCGGAGACCACGTCGGCGCCAGCCCCCAGCTTGGCCAGCGTGCGCAGCACCGACTGGTTGGAGTTCGCCTTCATGGCGTAGCAGACCAGCACCTTCTCGCCGGCGAAGGCGTCGGTGAAAACGCGATAGTGCCGCTCGAGCGTCGCGGTCGAATAGCAATAGAACGGCGTGCCGACGGTTGCAGCCAGCTCGGACAGGTTCACCGCCTCGGCGTGCAGCACGCCGTTGCGATAGTCAAAATGGTTCATGGCGTTGGCTCAGTTGCCCCAGCCTATCGGCTGGGTCTTTCGTCCAGGAGCGGGTCGAGAATGAACGGTTTCTTCTTGCCCTTGGTCGCCGCCGGTGCGGCGTCCGCACCATAGGTGGGATTGAACACGCTCGGCGTCTTCTGGGCTTCGGTCTCGGTGTCGGTCGGCGGCGCGACGTTCGCCGTGGACGCGCTGGAGGCGGTCGGCGGCAGATCCAGCGGGCCCTTGCGGCCACAGCCGGCAAGCGCGAGCGCCGTCAGGCTCAAGACAATGATGGCCCAACCCGAGCCGGCCGGGCGAAACTTTGACGTCACGACGAAATCCCCACTACGCGCGGCGCACCATACAGAGATTGGCGCGCTCTGGCGAGACCCGGATGACCATGAAACATAAGCGAAATTTTGCCCTCAGCCCAATTTTCGCTCTTTTTCCAGCCGCTTCAACCAGGCCTTGGCCTGCGACGCCACGTTCTTCGGCGCGGTGCCGCCGAAGCTGGTCCGGCTCTTGACCGACGATTCCACCGAGAGCACGCCGAGCACGTCCTTGGTGATGTCAGGCTCGATCGCCTGCATCTCCCTCAGCGGGAGCTCGTGCAGCGCCACGCCGCCCTCGGCGGCTTTCGCGACGATGCGGCCGGTGACGTGATGGGCCTCGCGGAACGGCATCTTCAGCGTCCGCACCAGCCAGTCGGCAAGATCGGTCGCGGTGGCGTAGCCCTCGCCTGCGGCCGCTTTCATCTTCGCCTCATCAGGCACGAGATCGCGAACCATGCCGGTCATGGCGCGGATCGCGAGCGACAGCGCGGCGAAGCCTTCCATGGCGCCCTGCTTGTCCTCCTGCATGTCCTTTTGATAGGCGAGCGGCAGGCCCTTCATCACGATCAGCAGACCGTTGAGCGCGCCGATGACGCGGCCGGTCTTGGCGCGCACCAGCTCGGCGGCATCAGGATTCCGCTTCTGCGGCATGATCGAGGATCCCGTGGTGAACTTGTCGCTGAGGCGGATCATGCCGACCAGCGGCGAGGTCCAGATCACGATCTCCTCGGCAAAGCGCGACATGTGCACGGCGCAGATCGAGGCCGCCGACAGCGTCTCCAGCACGAAGTCGCGATCGGAGACCGCATCGAGCGAGTTCGCCATCGGACGGTCAAAACCGAGCGCCTTCGCCGTGGCGTGGCGGTCGATCGGGAACGAGGTGCCGGCGAGCGCTGCGGCGCCGAGCGGGGATTCGTTCAGCCGCTTGCGCGTGTCCTGGAAACGGCCGCGATCGCGTGCAGCCATCTCGACATAGGCGAGCAGGTGATGACCGAAGGTCACGGGCTGCGCGGTCTGCAGGTGCGTGAAGCCGGGCATGACCGTTCCGGCATGCTCCAGCGCGCGCTCCACCAGCGCCTGCTGGAACGCGGCGAGCGCGGCGTTGGTCTCATCGAGAACGTCGCGGACATAGAGACGGAAATCGGTCGCGACCTGGTCGTTGCGCGAGCGCGCAGTGTGCAGGCGGCCGGCGGCAGGGCCGATCAGCTCGGACAGGCGGCTCTCGACATTCATGTGAATGTCCTCGAGCGCGCGCTTGAATTCGAAGCCGCCCTTGCCGATCTCTGACAAAATCGTGTCTAGACCCTTGCCGATATTTTTCGCATCAGAGGCCGTGATGATGCCCTGTGCGGCCAGCATCGCGGCGTGGGCCTTGGACGCGGCAATGTCCTGAGCAAAGAGGTGACGATCGACGTCGATGGAGACGTTGATCTCTTCCATGATCTCGTCGGGACGTTCCGAGAACCGGCCGCCCCACATCTTGTTGCTCATGATCCCCTGCTCACGCCTTGCTTGCCGCCACCGCACGTTTGCTGGCCGCGGCCCGCCGTATTAAGAGGTCCCTGATAGCCATATCTGCGACCGGATGACAAACGATATGCTCGACCCCAACGATATGCTCGACCAAAGGAAAGCGCGGTCGGCCACGCGCCGGATCCCCGTCGTCATCGCCACCGTGGTGGTCGGGGGCCTGGCTGGCTTTGCCGCGCTGTACGGGCTGGGCCTGAGCCGGGCCCCGTCCGGCGATCCGGCCTGCCGGGCGGCCGTGGCAACGGCCTCCAGGATCGCCCCTCTCGCCCATGGCGAGTTGGCGGCCCTGACCATGGCGAGCGCGCCGTTGAAGCTGCCGGACCTCGCCTTCGAGGACGCCGACGGCAAGCCGAAGAAGCTGTCCGACTTCCGCGGCAAGACGCTGCTGGTGAACCTCTGGGCCACGTGGTGCGTGCCCTGCCGCAAGGAGATGCCGGCGCTGGACGAGCTTCAGGGCAAGCTTTCGGGCCCGAATTTCGAGGTGGTGGCGATCAACATCGACACCCGCGACCCCGAGAAGCCCAAGACGTTCCTGAAAGAGGCCAGCCTGACCCGGCTCGGCTATTTCAACGACAAGAAAGCCAAGGTTTTTCAGGATCTTAAAGCGATAGGCAGGGCGCTGGGCATGCCCACCTCGGTGCTGGTCGACCCGCAAGGTTGCGAGATCGCGACGATCGCGGGACCGGCGGAATGGGCAAGCGAGGACGCGCTCAAGCTGATCCGGGCGGCGACGGGCAAAGCCGCCGCGTCGTTCTAGGAGTTCAGGCGGTGACGTTGAGGTTGCCGCCGACGCCGGCGCCGACATTGGCAAGCGAGGGCTGTCCCGCACCGAGCAGCGTCAGGACGGTGGATTTCTCCGCATCCGCGTTCTGCTTCATCAGCGTCGCCGAGATATCCGACTGCAGCGCGCCTTGCTGAGAGGCCAGCATGCTGCTGACCATCGCCATCATGTCCATTACGCGAACCCTCGGGCTGCAGCCTAGAGGCGAGCGGTTAACGGAAGGTGGAGATTTTGGACGCTTTCGTGGCCCGGACACGAAGCGACACGAAGTGCCGTAGCGTGGGCGCTGCTGGGCCCGGCTCTGTAGCGCACCGCTGAAGAAGCGCTGCTTAGCGTCCGGGCGCGAAATCGATCAGCGCGTCGGAACCGGCTTGGCGCCACGGTAGTCGTAGAAGCCGCGCTGGGTCTTGCGGCCGAGCCAGCCCGCCTCGACGTATTTCACCAGCAGCGGGCACGGACGATATTTGGAGTCGGCGAGGCCCTCATGCAGCACCTGCATGATGGAGAGACAGGTATCGAGGCCGATGAAATCGGCGAGCTCCAGCGGGCCCATCGGATGGTGCGCCCCGAGCTTCATCGCCGCGTCGATCGCCTCGACATTACCGACGCCTTCGTACAGCGTGTAAATCGCCTCGTTGATCATCGGCAGCAGGATGCGGTTGACGATGAAAGCCGGGAAATCCTCGGAGACCGCGACCTGCTTGCCGAGCTTGGCGACGAATTCCTTGGACGCCTCGAAGGTCTGGTCGTCGGTGGCGATGCCGCGGATCAGCTCCACCAGCTCCATCAGCGGCACTGGATTCATGAAGTGAATGCCGATGAAGCGTTCGGGCCGGTCGGTGGCGGCGGCGAGCCGCGTGATCGAGATCGAGGAGGTATCGGAGGCGACGATCGCCTCCGGCTTCAACACAGCGCAGAGCTCGTGGAAAATCTTGCGCTTGACCTCTTCCTTCTCGACCGCGGTCTCGATCACGAGATCGCAGTCCGCGAGATCGTCCAGCTTCTCGCCGGCCACGATGCGCGCCATCGCCTTGGCTTTGTCGTCCTCGCTGACGGCCTTCTTGGAGACCTGGCGCGCCAGGTTGCCGTTGATCGTGGCCATGCCTGACTTGAGGCGGTCGGCCGAAATGTCGTTGAGCACCACGTCGAAGCCGGCCAGCGCAGCGACATGCGCGATGCCATTGCCCATCTGCCCCGCGCCGATCACGCCGACCTTCTTGATTACTGCCGCCATAATGTCATCCACCGGAACGGCGCGCTGCTAACCGCGCCTGCCTATCCCCCTGAGCCGGGAGGTCCGATTTAATCAGAACCCGGCCTCGAAACCTAGATTGGATCGCTTCGAAGGCGTGTCCCACGCCAAAGAAAACGCCTCAAAAGCAACACCGGCCGGAGTTTATACCTCCGGCCGGTGTTTTTAACGCGTTTTACTTGCCGAGCTTGCCGAGTTCGGCTGTCAGCTCCGGAACCGCCTGGTAGAGGTCGGCGACCAGGCCGTAATCGGCAACCTGGAAGATCGGCGCGTCCTCGTCCTTGTTGATCGCAACGATCACCTTGGAGTCCTTCATGCCGGCCAGATGCTGGATCGCGCCGGAAATGCCGACGGCGACATAGAGCTCGGGGGCCACGACCTTGCCGGTCTGGCCGACCTGCCAGTCGTTGGGCGCATAGCCGGCATCCACCGCCGCGCGCGAGGCGCCGACGCCGGCGCCAAGCTTGTCGGCGAGCGGCTCGATGTACTTTGCGAAGTTCTCACGGCTCTGCATGGCACGGCCACCGGAGACGATGATCTTCGCCGAGGTCAGCTCGGGACGGTCGCTCTTGGCGACTTCCTCGCCGACGAAGGACGACAGGCCCGGATCGGCGGCCGCTGCGACGCTCTCGACCCAGGCGCTGCCGCCTTCACCCGCTGCTGCGAAGGTGGACGTGCGCACCGTGATGATCTTCTTGGCGTCCTTCGACTTCACGGTCTGGATGGCGTTGCCGGCATAGATCGGGCGCTCATAGGTGTCGGGCGCGACCACCTTGGTGATCTCCGAGACCTGCATGACGTCGAGCAGCGCTGCGACGCGCGGCATCACGTTCTTGAAGCGCGAGGTCGCGGGCGCGACGATCGCGTCATAGGACGGCGCCAGCGAGACGATCAGCGCGGCCAGCGGCTCGGCAAGATCGTGCGCGTAGAGGTCGCCCTCGGCGACGAGCACCTTGGCGACACCGGCAAGCTTCGCGGCAGCATCCGCCGCAGCCTTGGTGCCCTGGCCGCCGCCGGCAACCAGCACGTGGACGTCACCGCCGAGCTGGGAAGCTGCGGTCAGCGCCTTGTTGGTGGAGTCCTTGAGGACCTCGTGTTCGTGTTCGGCAATCAGCAACGTCGTCATCAGAGCACCCCGGCTTCGTTCTTGAGCTTCGACACCAGCTCGGCGACGTCCTTGACCTTGACGCCGGCCTTGCGGCCCGCTGGCTCCGTCGTTTTCAGAACTTCGAGGCGTGCGGTGACGTCGACGCCGTAGTCGGCGACGGTCTTGTCCGCGATCGGCTTCTTCTTGGCCTTCATGATGTTTGGCAGCGAGGCGTAGCGCGGCTCGTTGAGACGGAGATCGGTGGTGACGATCGCCGGTCCCTTCAGCTTCACGGTCTGCAAGCCGCCGTCGACTTCGCGGGTGACCTTGAAGTCAGAACCTTCGACCTCGAGCTTCGAGGCAAAGGTCGCCTGCGACCAGCCGAGCAGTGCGGCCAGCATCTGGCCGGTCTGATTGCTGTCGTCGTCGATCGCCTGCTTGCCGAGAATGATCAGGCCCGGCTGCTCTTCGTCCGCAATCTTCTTCAGGATCTTGGCGACGGCGAGCGGCTCGACCGCGCCCTCGGCCTTCACCAGGATGCCGCGATCGGCGCCCATGGCGAGACCGGTGCGGATCGTTTCCGACGCCTGCGCCGGTCCGATCGAGACCACCACGACTTCGGTCGCCTTGCCGGCTTCCTTCAGGCGCAGCGCTTCCTCGACCGCGATTTCGTCGAACGGGTTCATCGACATTTTGACGTTGGCGAGTTCAACGCCCGATCCATCGCTCTTGACGCGGACCTTGACGTTGTAATCGACCACCCGCTTTACCGGCACCAAGACCTTCATCGATCCTCTTTCACTCAATCTGGGAGGGGGCTATCAACTGGCGCGGAACCTAAAGGCCTGATCCGGCCCGGTCAACGCGCGAAAGCCTCTAATTTTGGCCTCCAGAAATGCGCCGCTCAATGGGTCAGCGGTTCTGGCCGGGAACCCAGAGCACGTCGCCGGCGCCGTCATGATTAGCGGCGCGGCTGGCCACGAACAGGAAGTCCGACAGGCGGTTCATATACTGGATGCCAGCTGCTCCGACCGGCTCATTGGGCCGGGCCGCCAGTTCCACCATCACGCGTTCCGCCCTGCGGCAAATCGTGCGGGCGACATGGAGGTAGGCGGCGGCCGGCGTTCCGCCCGGCAGCACGAAGGAAGTCAGCGGCGCCAGCTTGTCGTTGAGCGCGTCGATGTCGCGCTCGAGCCGCTCGACCTGGCTCGCCACCACCCGCAGCCGTTCCGCTTTGCCTTCACGCTCCGGTACCGCAAGGTCCGCGCCGAGGTCGAACAGATCGTTCTGGATGCGGCCAAGCATCGCGTCGAACCCGGGCATATCATTGGTGTGGAGCCGCACCACGCCGATCGCGGCATTGGTCTCGTCCACGGTGCCATAGGCCTCGATGCGCAGATCGTATTTCGGCCGGCGTTCGCCCGAGCCGAGCGCTGTCGTGCCGTCGTCACCGGTTTTCGTATAGATGCGGTTGAGCACGACCATGTTAACGCCCCATCGCCCACACGGCGAGCATCGCGATGACGATCGCCACGAACTGAAGCAGCACGCGCCAGCGCATCAGCTTCTGCGAGGTGTTGGGCGAGCCGCCACGCATCATGTTGATGAGACCGAGCAGCAGCACCAACGCCACGGCGCCGACCGCGATCGGCAAGATGAAAGTACTCAAGAGCGATGCCATCCAAGGGTAAATAACACCCGGCGCGCCGGTCCGCTATGGCGTTCCCGATCTGGCTTTTAAGCCAATAATATCAGAAGCTAGCTGGATGAATCTGGATTTGCGGGAATTGCCCATCCTCTTCGCCCCTCCCCGTTTGCGGGGTGAGGCCGGAATGCGCTCCGCGCACGCGGGAAGAGGAAGTGACGACAGCAGTGTGGGTGGCGCGTGAAGGCGATCCGCACCATCTACCTCGTCGTGATGGACGCGTTCTACACGTTCCTGGCCGACGATGGCTGGGCGATCGCGAGCCATATCGCGCTGTCGACGCTGATGGCGCTGTTCCCGTTCCTGATCGTGCTGACCTCGCTCGCCGGCTTCTTCGGCTCCAAGGAACTCGCCGACCAGGCCGCAAGCCTGATGCTTCAGGTCTGGCCCAAGCAAGTCTCCGATTCAATCTCGGGCGAGGTGCACGACGTGCTGACCACGACCCGCTCCGGCGTGCTGACCGTCGGCGCCATGCTGTCGGTCTACTTCGCCTCGAACGGCGTCGAGGCGCTGCGGGTCGCACTCAACCGCGCCTATGCGGTGGTCGAGATGCGGCGCTGGTACTGGCTGCGTTTGGAGTCGATCGGCTACACGCTGGTCGCCGCCTTCACCGCACTCGCCATGGCGTTCCTGATCGTGCTCGGGCCGCTCCTCATCGAGGCGGCGCGGCGCCACATTCCGCTGTTCGTCGAATCCAATGAGAGCATCCTCACCTGGCTGCGCTACGGCATCACCGTGGGTGCGCTGGTAGTGGCGCTGCTCATCCTGCACGCCTGGCTGCCGGCGGGGCGGCGCGGTTTCTTCCAGATCCTGCCCGGCATCGTCTTCACCATCGTGGCGTCGCTGATATCGGGCATCGTGTTCGGGCAATATCTGGCGCGCTTCGCCAACAACTACGTGACGATGTATGCGGGGCTCGCCTCGGTGATCATCGCGCTGGTGTTCCTGTACTTCATCGCCGCAATCTTCGTTTACGGCGGCGAGCTCAACGCCGCGATCATCAAGTCGCGGCTTCCTCACGGCGTGTCGCTTCAAGCAGCGCAGTCGCTAAAGCCCGCGGAGACACAGGCTTGACCAGAAAGGCGTCGGCGCCGGCCTCGCGTGAGGCGACTTCGTCTTCGCCGCGACCGGACACCCCGATGATGGGGATCTGAGCCAGCGGCGTCGCCATGGTGCGGATCCGCCTGATCGCCTCGACGCCATTGATGCCCGGCAGCACCATATCCATCAGCACCGCATCGAAGGCGCCCTGCGCGAGCCGGTTCACCGCGTCCTCGCCGCGCCCGATGAACTCGGCATGATGGCCAAGCTCGGTCAGGATGGTGTTGAGCACGACGCGGCCGAACGGATTGTCCTCGACGCTGAGCACGCGCAGCGCCGCGACCGCATCCACCTCGGCTTCGCCCTTCGCCTTGCGGGACCTGCCCGATCCCGTCGCATCCACCGACACCGTCAACGTGAAGGTGGCGCCGCCGCCGGGCCGCGGTGCGACCGTGATGTCACCCCCCATCGCGCGCGCCAGCTGCTTCACCGAGGACAGGCCCAGGCCAGCGCCGCCGAACCGCGAGGCAATGGTGACATTGGCCTGGGTAAACGGGCGGAACAGCCGCTTGATCTCGGCCATGGTGAGGCCGATGCCGCTGTCGGACACCGCGAAGGCGACACCGACCCTGCCTTTGCCCTTTGCTTTGCCCTTGCTCTTGGCGGAACGCCAAGGCGCGACCGCGAGCGCCACGCCGCCTCGCTCGGTGAATTTCACGGCATTGTCGATCAGGTTCTCGAGCGCGGCGCGCAGGCGGACGGGATCACCGACCACCAGCCCCGGCAGCTTCTCGGAGATATCGACCTCGGCCTGGAGACCCTTGGCCGCGGCGCGACCGGCCAGCGAATCGCCGGCGTTGCGGGCGAGCGTCCGCAGGTTGAACAAATCCTGCCGCAGCGTGCTTCCATTCTTCGCGGCCCCCTTGCCGGTTCTGGCGGCGTCCACGAACAGGGTGGCAAGGCTCGCCAGATGCTCAGCGCCGGCCTTGATCGTGTCGGCCCAGCGCCGTTCCCGTTCACCGAGATCGGAGGTCGCGAGCAGGTCGCTGATCGCGAGAATGCCGGTCAGGGGGGTGCGGACCTCATGGGCAAAGGCGGCAAGCGCGGCGTGGACCACGTCCGGCGCGACCTGCTTGGTGCCGGGCTTGCGCACCGTGGCGGCCGCCCCGGACCGCTTCCGAGGCGGTCGCCTGGACGTCCGCGTGGTGCGCGCTGCGCGCGATTTCGCCGCCATAAATCCCCTTCGAAGTATCCGCTTCGAACCCCGGGCTCGTCGGCAAGCATGGCACGGCGGAACACCCGGAGTCACGGCGGCGTTTGGCTAAACCCCAGAGAAACTTAACCTAATCCCACCAACTGGCGGATACCGGCGGCTGTGGCGCCGGCAGTGCGCAGTTCACGAAGGCCGGTCGAGCTGGTTGATTTCGACAGCTTCCGACCGGCCTCGTCGCGAAGTAGCCCATGGTGGCGGTAGAGGGGTTCGGGCAGGCGGAGCAGAACCTGCAGCAGGCGGTGGACCGAGGTGGCGTGGAACAGGTCCTGGCCCCGCACGACCTCGCTCACGTCCTGGAGCGCATCGTCGACAACGACGGACAGATGGTAGCTTGTCGGCGTCTCCTTGCGGGCCACGATCACGTCGCCCCAGGCCTCCGGTCGCGCCGGGACGATGCCGCGCTCGCCGTCGGATCCCTCGCCCAACTCGTTCCAGGTCAGGCCGGCGGCGCGGCGGCACGCGGCCGCCATATCGAGCCGAAGCGCATAAGGCGCGCCGGACTCGATCAGCCGGTCGCGCTCGTCGGTGGACAGCGATTTGGCGTCGCCGGGATAGAGCGGCGCGCCGTCGGGATCGCGCGGCCACGGCCCGTCCGCTTCACGCGTCGCAACCAGCCTTGCGATCTCGGCGCGGCTTTCGAAGGCGGGATAGACCAGGCCGAGCGCGGAGAGCCTGTCCAGCGCCGCGCGATACTCGCCGTGATGCTCCGACTGCCGCCGCACCGGCGTCTCCCAGGCGATGCAGAGCCAGGCGAGATCTTCGTAGATCGCCGCCTCATATTCCGGCCGGCAGCGCATCGCATCGATGTCCTCGATCCGCAGCAACAGCCGTCCGCCGGTCTCGCGCGCGCAGTCGAAGTTGAGCAGCGCCGAATAGGCGTGGCCAAGATGCAGGAAGCCGTTCGGGCTCGGGGCAAATCGGAAAACGGGTGGCATAGATTCTCGCGAGACTTGTCATTGCCGGCTTGACCCGGCAATCCATCTTCCAGGACTCTGGTCCCGCCTGCGCCGAAGGCTTCGGCGGGCTTCCGGTATTGAGCCGGCGTAGCTTTAGCAGAGACGGCAAGCCCGCGCATGACGAGTTGAGCAAGCAATGACCATCCACCTCGAAACCCAGTCGGATCTCGAAGAGGCCGTCCACGCGCTCGTCAAGCGCGATCCGCGCCTGAAGCCCGTGCTCGCGACTGCCGGCATGCCGGCGTTGCGGCGGCGCGAGCCGGGCTTTGCCGGGATCGCGCACATCGTCTGCGGGCAGCAACTCTCGACCGCGAGCGCCGCGGCGATCTGGGGACGGCTATCGGCCGCGTTCGACCCGTTCGACCATGAGGCGGTGCGCCGCGCCCGCACCGACCGGCTGGGGCGGCTCGGCCTGTCCGCCGCCAAGATCAAGACGCTGAAACATCTTGCGCGCGAGATCACCGCGCAGCGGCTGAACCTCGAGGTGCTCGCCGAAGAGGATGCCGACGCCGCGCATCACACGCTGATCTCGCTGCCCGGCATCGGGCCCTGGACCGCGGACGTCTATCTGCTGTTCTGCCTCGGCCATGGCGACGCCTGGCCGGCCGGTGACCTCGCCGTGCAGGAAGGCATCCGCATCGGGCTCGGCTTGCAGGCGCGGCCGACGGAGAAGCAGATGACGCCGCTCGCCGAACCCTGGCGCCCCTTGCGCGGCGCGGCGGCGCATCTGTGGTGGAGCTATTATCGCGCCATGAAGAAGCGCGAGGGCGTGCTCACGGCGTGAGCAACCAAACAACGTTTAAAACTATGTTACCGTTGCAAACGGCGCGCGTGAACGATTGAGATGTCGGCGCGAACAAGAGCCGGGATCGACATCATGACAGCCACCGACTTCATCGTGACGCGAAACGATTTCGAAACCTGCAAGGTGGTCGCGACTGAGCTTCCCGGCGCGGATGCGCTGCCGCCTGACGCCCTGCTCGTGAAGGTCGACCGGTTCGCCTTCACCGCCAACAACATCACTTACGCGGTGCTGGGCGACGAGTTGAAATACTGGCAGCTCTTTCCCGCGCCGGCCGGTTTTGGCAACATTCCGGTGTGGGGCTTTGGCGAAGTGATCGCCTCCAGGCATCCGAACGTCGCAATGGGCGAGCGCCTGTTCGGCTATTTCCCGATGGCGACGCATCTCGTCATTGAGGCCACCGACGTCAGCAAGCGCGGCCTGCGCGACGGTGCCGCGCACCGGCAAGGCGTGGCGCCGGTCTACAATGCCTATGCGCGCGTCACGGACGATCCCGCTTACGCCGGGCGGCAAGGCGACTATCAGGCGCTGCTGCGGCCACTGTTCATGCTGTCGTTCCTCGTCGACGATTTTCTAGCCGAGAACGACGATTTTGGCGCGCGCGCTGTGCTGCTGTCGAGCGCCTCGAGCAAGACCGCGTTCGGGCTCGCGCATGTCCTGCACACGCGCGGCCGCAGGGTGATCGGACTGACATCGGCTGGGAACACGAGTTTTGTCACGTCGCTCGGCTGCTTTGACGAGGTCGTCACCTATGACCGCGTGACGTCGCTGCCGCCGGACGTTCCCGTCGCCTTTGTCGACATGGCCGGCAACAGCGCGCTACGCGACACGCTGCACCGGCATTTTGGTGAGCAGATGAAATGCTCGGTGCGCGTCGGATTGACGCATCGCGCCACCGATACCGACGAGGGCGAGATGCCCGGCGCAAAGCCGCGCTGGTTCTTTGCCCCCGACCAGATCCGCAAGCGCGCCAAGGAATGGGGCCCTGGCGGAATCGAGCAGCGCTTTGGCGCGGCATGGTCAGGGTTCGCGCCGCTGCTGGAGAGATGGCTGACCGTGGTGGAAAGCCGCGGACCTGAGGCGGTGCGGCAGATCTACCTCGACACGCTGAAGGGCCGTATTCCGCCTGAGCAGGGCCATATGCTTTCGCTGCTCGGGTAAACCGCTTTTGGCGTAGGCTTATCCAGTATAGCGTCGACCCTCAGAGGAAGCGCGCGGCAAGAGGTCGCGCATGCTCGACAAGACCAAGGATATCTCTGCATCTGCGCAGGTCTGGCTTGATCAGTTCGAGCGCACGCTGGGTGAAGCCGGCACGCTGGATGGGCTGTTCCTCGTCGAAAGCTATTGGCGCGATGTGCTGGCGCTAAGCTGGAACCTACAAACAATCACAGGCCGCGATGCGATCGCTGACGCACTGACAGCGCTTGCACCGGAGACGGCGGCGGTCAGCTTCAAGATCGCGCCGAACCGTGCACCGCCGCGCTGGGTGACTCGCACCGGCATCAACAATATCGAGGCCATCTTCGATTTCGAGACCGCGCTCAGCCGCGGCAGCGGCATTTTGCGGCTCGTTCCCGATGCGGCCGACGGCGACAGGTTGAAGGCATGGACACTGCTGACCGCCCTCGACGAATTGAAAGGCTTCGAGGAACAGCTCGGCACCTCGCGGCCACGCGGCCAGGCCTATTCGCGCGATTTCCGCGGACCGAACTGGCTCGACCTGCGCAACGCCTCGCGCGACTACGCCGATCGCGATCCCGCGGTGCTGGTGGTCGGCGGCGGCCAGGCCGGCCTCGCCATCGCGGCAAGGTTGAAGCAGTTGAAGGTCGACACGCTGATCGTCGATCGCGAGGCGCGGATCGGGGACAATTGGCGCAAGCGCTATCATGCGCTCACCCTGCACAACCAGGTGCAGGTCAATCATTTGCCCTACATGCCGTTTCCACCGAGTTGGCCGACCTACATCCCCAAGGACAAGCTCGCCAACTGGTTCGAAACATATGTCGATGCGATAGAGCTGAATTTTTGGACCGGCACCGAATTCGAAGGCGGCGCCTACGACGACGCGCAAGGCCACTGGACGGTGACGCTGCGGCGCGCCGACGGCAGCAAGCGCACCATGCATCCGCGCCATGTGGTGATGGCGACCGGCGTCAGCGGCATCGCAAATGTGCCGGATATTCCGACCCTCGATAACTTCAAGGGCACGCTGCTGCATTCCAGCCGCTACGAGGACGGCGAGAACTGGACAGGCAGGCGCGCCATCGTCATCGGCACCGGCAACAGCGGCCACGACATCGCGCAGGACCTCTACTCCAGCGGCGCCGACGTGACGCTGGTGCAGCGTTCGCCCACGCTGGTCACCAACATCGAGCCGTCGGCCCAGCTCGCTTATGCGACCTACAATGAGGGCACGCTCGACGACAACGATCTGATCGCGACCTCGATGCCGACGCCGCTCGCGAAGAAGACCCATATGATGCTGACGAAGCAGTCGAAGGAGCTCGACAAGGAGCTGCTCGACGGCCTCTCCCGCGTCGGCTTCAAGCTCGATTTCGGCGAGGCCGGCACCGGCTGGCAGTTCAAATACCTCACCCGCGGCGGCGGCTATTATTTCAACGTCGGCTGCTCCAACCTCATCGTCGAGGGCGCGATCAAGCTCAGGCAGTTTTCCGACGTCGAGGGTTTCGTCACCGAGGGCGCGCGGATGAAGGACGGCACGACCATTCCGTCCGACCTGATCGTGCTCTCGACCGGTTACAAGCCGCAGGAATATCTGGTGCGGAAGCTGTTCGGCGACGGCGTTGCCGATCGCGTCGGCCCGGTGTGGGCTTTGGTGACGGCTTCGAGCTGCGCAACATGTATGCGCGCACGCGGCAGCCGGGCCTGTGGTTCATCGCCGGCAGCCTCGCGCAATGCCGGATCAACTCGAAATATCTCGCGCTCCAGATCAAGGCGATCGAGGAAGGGATTTTGGGGCGTGAGGTGAGTGCCGCTTAGGCCTCGTCATTGCGAGCTCAGCTGAAACGAACAAGAGGGAAAAACCAATGCCAGCCATTCTCGGCACCGGCGAGCACCGCTACCGCGTCGTCGAAAACTTCGCAAAGCTGCCGGATGGCTGGCAGTTCACCGACGTCGCTTCGGTCGCGGTGGACAGCAAGGACCGCGTCTACGTCTTCAACCGCGGCGCCCATCCGATGGTGGTGCTGGACCGCGAGGGCAATTTTTTGCGCAGCTGGGGTGAAGGTCTGTTCTCGCGCGCGCACGGCCTGCACATCGACGCCGACGACAATCTCTATTGCACCGACGACGGCGACCACACCGTGCGCAAATGCACCACCGACGGCAAGGTGCTGCTGACGATCGGCATCCCCGAGAAACCGTCCCCGTTCATGAGCGGCGAGCCCTTCCACCGCTGCACCCACACCGCGCTGTCGCCGAAGGGCGAGATCTACGTTTCCGACGGCTATGGCAATGCGCGCGTGCACAAGTTCACGCCGGACGGCAAGCTCCTCAAGAGCTGGGGCGAGCCCGGCACCGATCCCGGCCAGTTCAACATCGTGCACAACATCGCCACCGACGCCGACGGTTTTGTCTATGTCGCCGACCGCGAGAACCATCGCGTGCAGGTGTTCGATGGCGAGGGCAAGTACGAGACGCAGTGGAACAATCTTCACCGGCCTTGCGCGCTGTGCTGCTGTGGCGGGGGCAAGAGCCCGACCTTCGTGATCGGCGAGCTCGGCCCCGGCCTTGCCATCAACCGCGATGTGCCCAATCTCGGCCCGCGGCTCTCGATCGTGGACGCCAAGGGCAAGCGCATCGCGCGGCTCGGCGGCGAGGAAGGGCCGGGCGTTGCAAGCGGAAAATTTTTGGCGCCACACGGCATCGCGCTGGATTCCAGGGGCGACATCTATGTCGGCGAGGTCGGCGTCACCAACTGGGAGACCAGCTTTCCGGGCGGGGAGATGCCGGTCGCGGTCCGCACGACACGGTGTTTGCAGAAGCTGGAGCGGGTGCGGGAGTAGTTGCGCAGGCAAGCCCCGATGCGCTGTCAGGTCGATCCTGCCTCCCGCCGTGGCCCCCGCCCCAAAATCACGGCGTTTTTGGTCGCTTTGCCACCCCGCCGCCGCATTGCTTGCGCCTGAATAAGTCGCTCAACGGGCTTCACAATCCCGTCACGCTGCATGTAGTATGTCAATACATGCTGCTTCGCAGCGTACATGGAGGCCGGGAGCGTTACTTGAACGCACATGTCTCGCAAGGCAGTTGGCCGGTGTTGGTGCTGAATGCGGACTTCCGGCCGCTGAGTTACTACCCGCTGTCTTTGTGGTCGTGGCAGGACGCGATCAAGGCGGTGTTCCTCGACCGCGTCAACATCGTCGCGCATTACGATCAGGCGGTCCATAGTCCCACGCTGCAAATGCAGCTGCCGAGCGTCGTCTCGCTCAAATCCTTCGTCAAACCGACCACACATCCCGCGTTCACGCGATTCAACGTCTTCCTGCGCGATCGTTTCGCCTGCCAATATTGCGGCTCGCCCGAAGACCTCACCTTCGACCACATCGTCCCGCGCAGCAAAGGCGGCCAGACCACCTGGGAGAACGTGGTCGCGGCCTGCTCGCCCTGCAATCTGCGCAAGGGCAATCTCACGCCGGTCCAGGCCAAGATGTTTCCGCGCCAGCACGCCTTCGCCCCAACCGTGCACCAGCTCCACCGCAACGGCCGGCTGTTCCCGCCGAACTACCTGCACGACAGCTGGCTGGATTATCTCTACTGGGATACGGAGCTGGATCCGTAGGATTGGCGTCTGGTCTCACACCCCGATCGCATTCCGCGCCACCACATCACGGTAGAACGCCGCGCTCAGCTTTGGCACCCTCGCCTGCGTCTCGAAGTCGACCCGGTACAGGCCAAACCGCTTCCCATAACCAAAAATCCACTCGAAATTGTCCATCAGGCTCCAGAGGAAATAGCCGCGGATCGGCACGCCCTCGGCGACCACGCGCTGCATCTGGGTCAGGTAATTGCGCAGGAACATGATGCGGTCGAGATCGTAGACCTGGCCGTCGGCGGCGACCTTGTCTTCGGACGAGGTCCCGTTCTCGCTGATGTAGATGGTGTCGATGTTCCAGATTTTCGCGGCGATGCGCGGCGCCCAGTAGATCACCTCGGGGCCGACGCGGAGCCATTCCGAATTCATGTGCGGGAACGAAGTCGGGAACGGCAGCACGCGGAAGCCGGGCGCGCGATCGGAGGCCGTGACGTAATATTGCGGCGCGTAGATGTTGAGGCCGACGAAGTCGTTCGGCGTGCCGATGATCTTCAATTCCTCAGGCGTGAATTTCGGCGCGTCCGCCCCCGCATAGGCGAGGAAGCCGTCAGTGTATTTGCCCTCCAGCACCACACCGAGGAAGCCGGCATTGAGCTCGCGCGTCGCGATCTCGGCAGCGCGGATGTTTTCGGGCGTGGCGATCGCCGGCACGCAGGCTGCGATGTTCTCGGCCGCGCCGACGCGGGTGCCGGCGCGCGCCGAGGCGCGGATCGCCTGCACCGCGAGCCCGTGCGCCAGCGCGACGTGGTGGCGGGCCTGGTTGAGCTGCGCGGTCGGCAGCTTGAGGCCGGGGGCGTCGATGCCCCAGCCATAGCCGAAATTCACGAAGCGCCCGACCTCGTTCACGGTGAAGATGTTCTTCACACGATCGGTCAGGCGTGCGGCGACGTACGCAGCGTAGTCGGCAAAGGCCTTTGAGGTATCGCTCGACCGCCAGCCGCCGACGCGGTCCTGGAGCGCCTGGGGCAGATCCCAGTGATAGAGCGTGGCGTAGGGTTCGATGCCTTTCGCAAGCAGCTCGTCGACGAGGCGATTGTAGAAATCGAGCCCCTTGGCATTGGGCTGCCCTGCGCCGTCCGGAAATACCCGCGGCCATGCGATCGAGAAGCGGTAGGCCTTGACACCGAGCGCCTTGATCAGCGCGACGTCGTCCCTGTAGCGATGATAGTGCTCGTTGGCACGGTCGCCGGTGGTGCCGTCCTCGATCTTGCCGGGCGTGTGGCTAAAGATGTCCCAGATCGACTTGCCGCGGCCGTCCTCGTCGACGGCACCTTCGATCTGGTAGGACGAGGTCGCCGTCCCCCACAGAAAATCCTTCGGGAAGCGCGCCGGCGCGTGACGCTCGGTCGATGCGGGCGTTTCATTCTCCGCAGCCCTGGCACCCGCCGCCGCCCCAGCCGCGGCGAGGCCCGCGAGCTTTGCAAAAGTGCGCCGCGAGAAACCAGTTGCCATTGCTATCTCCGCGCCTGCTCCATATCGATCTGATAGGCGGAAATCCGGTCGATCTCGAATGCGATGCTCGGTGGCGATTCCGCGTCGACCGGACCGACGCCGAGAAAGAATTTCGATCCGATCGCGAGATTGACGATCATGTACATGGGATCGTCGAAGCCGATCGGCACCTTGATGTCGGACACCGGCCTGCGGTCGATGAAATAGACCAGGCGATCCTCTGCCCACAGCACACCGTAAGCGTGGAATGCGCTCGAGGCGTCGCCAACCGCAAAATCGAAGCCGCAGGACTGGATCTTCTGGGTCGAGGGAATTCGCCAATGTGTCGTCATCACGAGATCACCCGCCTTTTCGCCGCGCCCCTCCAGCACGTCGACCTCCGGCGGCCAGCCACCGTCATCCGCCAGCATCCAGAACGCCGGCCACACCGCATGCCCGACCGGCACCTTGGCGCGGATTTCGAAATAGCCGTGCTTCTGCGCGAACGTACCCTGGGTCGTCAGGATTCCGGAGATGTACTCGTTGTTGAACAGCACCGGTTTCAATTCCGGCGGCGTGCGGCTGGCGACGATCGACAGCACGCCGTCCTTGACCTTGAACGGATCGAGCCCGAGCGGCGCCGCGGCACGCCCCGCGTAGCGGGGATCGACATAGATCTGCTGCTCGCCATTGGCGCTGGTCTTGCGCTTGAAGTCGGAGCCGTCGCCGCCCCAGTAGCGCGCCTCCGGCCACGCCGCGCCGCCGGCGTAGTGCGGCACCCAGCGTCCGGTCGCCAGCGGATGCTCGTCAAAATCCTCGTTGAAGGTCCGGCGCAGCGGCAGGAACACGAGCGAGGCCGGATTGACCGTCTCCAGCCGGCGGCAGTCGATGGTGGATGGATCGGTTGTCACCTGCAGCGACATGCTCGCCGGCGCACCATCAAGATCGTCCTGCGCGATGCCTGGCGCAGGCACGACGCAGAGACCGATCGCCGCCAGAGCGCCCCTCGTCCAACGCTCGATCATCACCGCACTTCGAAGATTCCGGAGGAATGGCCGAGGTTAGCTCGCTCGCATCGGGACGGGCAAGAGCAGCGACGCGACGCTGCGCCAATTCGGAGCGCCCGCCCGGACACGCGACCCACATTTCCGTGCACTTGCAAAAAAATGGACCACCGCCCATGGGCAGCGTCCAGCAGGCGAGCGCAGGCTCTCGCCGGGGACGGAACCCGAAGCGCCGGCATCCGTTCAGAGTCGAGGCCGGATGTCTCGCGAGTGCCGACTGTCTGCGACAGAGGTATCCGGCGCCGCCACAGCACAAGGGGAGAATAGTCATGCCCACGAGCGAGACAGATCACGTCTACAAGATGCTGGAACTGGTCGGATCGTCCGAGACCTCGATCGAGGACGCGATCAAGAACGCGGTCAGCCGTGCCGCCAAGACCGTCCGCGAGATGAAATGGTTCGAGGTTGTGCAGACGCGCGGCCACATCGAGAACGGCGCCGTCCGCCACTACCAGGTCACGTTGCGCGTCGGCTTCACACTGGATGGATGATACGGCGACGCCAGGCGAAACCGTCACGCCGCGGCGACGTGGTTAACAATCGCCGACGGGCGTCGATCAAGATATCGGCAACTCTCTCCGGCCGAATACGGGCTCCGCACAATCATCGCGGATGTTGCAACAGGCCGTTAAGACCAAAGTGAGAGGTTTGCACCGATTTGGAGCAAGCCCGATGGTCACGAGCCGCGAACTCGCCAAGACGCGCCTTCCGCTCTGGGCGGCGGGTTTCGTCGTGCTGATTTGCGTGGCGATCCTCGGCTTGAGCGGCTGGCGCGAATGGGAGACCCGCAATGCCGAACTCAGGAACGCCGAGATCGACGTCGCCAATCTGGCGCATTCGCTGATTCAGCACGCGGACGACACGTTCGAACTCGTCGATACGATCCTCGTGGGGCTGGTCCACCGGCTCGAACTTGACGGCACGGGTCCGGACACGATTGCAAAGCTTCAGGCCTATCTGCCGACACGCAAATCAGCGGACCGCATCCGCGGCATCTTCGTCTATGACGCGACCGGCCGGTGGCTTGCCACGACTGAGCGCATCGACTTCTCCAAGCTCAACAACAGCGACCGCGAATATTTCCAGCGCCATCGCGACTCGCCGGAGACGGGCACGCTGATCGGACCGCCCGTCAAGAGCCGAGCCGGGGGCCAATGGATCGTCACCGCGTCCCGCCGGATCAACGATCCCGACGGCGGCTTCGCCGGCGTTGTCCTGCTCACGATCGACGTCGGCTATTTCGTCAAGTTCTACGAGCGATTCGACATCGGTCCGAACGGCTCGGCATCGTTGCTCAACAATAGCGGCATCATGCTGGCGCGCAGCCGCGACGACAGTGGTGCCTTTGTCGGACGCGACCTGTCCAATGCGCCCTTGTTCAAGGGTTGGGAAAGCCGTCCCGCCGCGGCAGTCTACTATTTCAAGTCGCCGCTCGATGGCGTGCAGCGGCTGAGCTACTACCAGCGCAGCAGCCGCTATCCCCTGATGGTGCTGGCGAGCAAGTCGCAGGACGACGTGCTGGCGCCCTGGCGGCGCGCCGCAGCTGCGCGCACGACCTTCGTCCTCGGCCTCGTGCTGCTGATCGCGGTGATCGGCTTCTACCTGGTCCGTCAGCTCGTGCAGCGGCAGCGCATGGCCCAGGCGCTGGTCGCCAAGGAAGCGAATTTCCGCCTGTTGGCCGAGCAGTCCAGCGACATGGTGACCCGGATCGGGCTGGATAACCGGCTGCTCTACGTCTCTCCCTCGTGCGTGCGCATCACCGGCTGGTCCGCCGACGAACTGCTGGCCACCTCGGCCCTGGCCGGCATTCACGCCGACGATATGGAGCGGGTCGAGCAGGCCATCGCCGCGCTGAAAAATGGCGAGGCCGAGGAGGCGCGGTTCGTCTATCGTCAGCGCCATCGCGACAAGGGCGAGATCTGGGCCGAGGCGGCGCTGCACGTGACCCTGGCGTCGGACAGCGGTGAGATCGACGGCGTCGTCGCAGTGGTGCGCGACATGACCGAGCAGAAGGATCTTCAGGACAAACTCGCCTCGCTTGCAACGACCGACGGCCTTACCGGCCTCGCCAACCGGCGCGCATTCGACGAACGCCTCGCCGACGAATGGGCGCGCGCCCGGCGCGACGGCACGCAGCTGTCGCTCCTGCTGATCGATGTCGACCATTTCAAGAAGTTCAACGACCATTACGGACATCTGGCAGGCGACGGGTGCCTGCGCGCGCTGGGCCGGATCCTGACCGCCCAGGCCAAGCGCCCGGCCGACCTCGCGGCGCGGTACGGCGGCGAGGAATTCGCGGTGCTGTTGCCGAACACCGGCCCGGATGGGTGCGCCGAGGTCGGCGAAGGGATTCGCCAGGCGCTGCACGATCTCGCCATGCTGCATGCGCAAAATCCGCCTTCCCGCCTGGTGACTGCAAGCGTTGGCGCCGCGACGAGTCTTCCGTCCCAAACCACGACGGACTGCAGCACGCTGGTCGCCGCCTCCGATCGCGCCCTCTACGCCGCCAAGGACAATGGCCGTGACCGGCTGGTGATGTCGGGACAGGTGGTTCCCTGGCCCGCGAGGAGCGCTTGACGGGATTTGACCGTTGCTCCGGATTTGTCGGCCGCGCTCCAGCGGGGTATGGCTTGGATCACGGCCGGATATCCGGCTAATCCGCGAGTGCCGCTGTGACTGATGGGATCAAGCTCGTCCTCTTCGACATGGACAATGTTCTCTGCGAGTACGACAGGGGAAAGCGCGTCGCATGCCTGGCGGAGCTTGCAGGAGCCACCAGCGACTTCGTCCACAAGGCGATCTGGGAAAGCGGCTTCGAGCTGCTCGGCGATTCCGGCACTCTCGATGCCGCGGACTACTTGCGAGGCTTCGGCGGGCGCATCGGCTATCCGCTGTCACTGGACGAGTGGGTCGAAGCGCGGCGCCGTTCAATGCAGGTCGATCGCGCGATGCTGGAGATTGCCGGCAGCTTGCGTAAAACCGTCGACATGGCCGTCCTGACCAACAATACCACGCTGGTCGCCGACCACATCGACACGCTGCTGCCGGACTTGCGTCCGCTGTTCGGCTCGCGAATCTACACCTCGGCCCAATTCAAGGCAGCAAAGCCGGACCCGCGCTGCTACCGTCTCTGCCTGTCGGAGCTCAACGTGAGGCCGGAGAGCGTCCTGTTCGTCGACGATCTCGCAGCCAATGTCGTCGGTGCGCGCGAGGCGGGTCTGTTCGCGCATCACCATACGTCAGTGGAGACTTTCAGGCAGGCCCTTTCGGAGCATGGCCTGCTTCACGAATGAATACGCGCTCCGCTTTCCCCGGCCTCACGCCAGATGGCACGCCACAAAATGCCCGCCTGCGCCTTCCCTCAGCTCCGGTGCGCTCTCCGAACAGCGCGGCTCGGCGATCGGACAGCGGGTGTGGAAGTGGCAGCCTGACGGCGGCTTCATCGGGCTCGGCACGTCGCCCTTGAGGCGGATGCGCTCGCGCTTGAGCTTGGGGTCGGGCACCGGCACCGCTGATAACAGCGCCCTGGTGTAGGGATGCTGCGGATTGCGGTAGAGGTCGCTGGCCTTGGCGAGCTCGACGATACGGCCGAGATACATCACCGCGACGCGATCGGAGATGTGCTCGACCACCGACAAATCGTGCGCGACGAAGAGATAGGTGAGGTTCAGCTCGGCCTGGAGATCTTCCAGCAGGTTGATGACCTGCGCCTGGATCGAGACATCGAGCGCGGACACCGGTTCGTCGCAGACGATCAGCTTCGGCTCGACCGCAAGCGCGCGGGCGATGACGATGCGCTGGCGCTGGCCGCCGGAAAACTCATGCGGATAGCGGCGCATGTGCTCGGCCTTGAGCCCCACCTTGACCAGCAGGCTCGCGACGCGATCTTCACGCTCCTTGGCCGACGATCCAAGCTTATGGATGATCAGCGCCTCGCCGAGAATGGCGCCGACCGTCATGCGCGGGTTGAGCGAGGCGAACGGGTCCTGGAACACCAGCTGCATGTTCCGCCGCATGGCGCGCAAATCGGTGCCGCCGAGTTGGCGCACGTCCTGGCCGTCGAACACCACCTCGCCGGCGGTCGGCTCGATCAGGCGCAACACGCAGCGACCCGTCGTCGACTTGCCGCAGCCGGATTCGCCGACGAGGCCGAGCGTCTCGCCGCGGTTGACCGAGAACGAGACCCCGTCGACGGCGTAAACGCTGCCGACCTGGCGCGACAGCAGGCCGCCGTGCACGGGGAAATATTTCTTCAGGCCGCTGACGCGCAGCAAGGGTTCGCTCATGCTGCACCTTCCAACTGCGTATCTCCCAGATGACAGGCCATGCGGTGGCCGGGCGCGATCTGGCGCAGCAGCGGCTCCTTCGCGGTGCAGACGCTCATGGCGTGGCGGCAACGCGGGGCGAAGCGGCAGCCGACCGGCGGATTGATCAGGATCGGCACAGAGCCGCCAATCGCCTCCAGGCGCGTCTTGTGCTCGCTGTCGAGATCGATGCGCGGGATCGAGCGGATAAGCCCTTGCGTATAGGGATGGCCGGGATTGCCGAAGAGGTCGTCGACAGGCGCCTCCTCCACCACCTTGCCCGCATACATCACGACGACGCGCTGCGCGGTCTCGGCGACGACGCCCATCGCATGGGTGATCAGCATCACCGCCATGCCGAAGCGTTCCTTCATGTCCTGCAGCAGGTCGAGGATCTGCGCCTGGATGGTGACGTCGAGGGCCGTAGTTGGCTCGTCGGCGATGATCAGCTTCGGCTTGCAGGCGAGCGCCATCGCGATCATCACGCGCTGGCGCATGCCGCCGGAGAATTGGTGCGGATAGTTGTGCACGCGGCCTTCGGCGTTGGGAATCTGCACCAGCTTCAACATCTCGATGGTGCGCTCGAGCGCCTGCTTCCTGGTCACCGCTTCGTGGCGGCGCAGGCTCTCGGCGATCTGTTCGCCAACCGTGAGAACCGGATTGAGCGAGGTCATCGGCTCCTGGAAGATGAAGCCGATCTCCTTGGCCCTGATCTCGTCGAGCTGACTGCTCGTCAGCGGCACCAGATCGCGGCCCTCGAAGATGATCTCGCCCGCCGCGATGCGGCCCGGCGGCATCGCGATCAGCTTCAGGATCGACATCGCGGTGACGGTCTTGCCGCAGCCGGATTCGCCGACGACACAGAGCGTCTCGCCCCTGTTGATGGAGATGTCGACGCCGTCGACGGCCTGGAGGATGCCGTCGTCGGTGGAGAAGTGGGTTTTCAGTCCCTTGATCTCGAGCAGCGGCGCCATCAGATCACCCGTCGCGCATCGAGTGCGTCACGCAGGCCGTCGCCGATGAAGTTGATGGCGACCACCGCGATGAAGATCGCGCCGCCCGGAAACAGCGCCCAGTGCGGGCCGATGTCGAGGAAGTCCTTGGCATCATAGAGCAGCCGGCCCCAGGTCGGCGTATCCGGAGGGAAACCGAGGCCGAGGAAGGACAGCGTCGATTCCGCGATGATGGCGGCGGCGACGTCGATGGTGCCGGCGATGATCACCGGACCGAGTGCATTGGGCAGGATATGGCGCACCACCTGCCGCACCGGGCTCGCCCCGAGAGCGCGCGCAGCTTCGACGAATTCCTTCTCGCGGATCGACAGGAACTGCGCGCGAACGAGGCGGGCGACCGGCATCCAGCGCAACCCACCGATCACAAGCACGATCAGGATGAAAATGCCGCCCTCGGGGCCGAACGCGGCCTTCAACCCGTCGCGAAAGAGATAGATCAGCAGCAGCAGGAGGGGCAATTGCGGCAGCGACAAAAAGAGATCGGTGAGCCACATCAGCCCATGACCGAGCGCGCCGCGCGACATGCCGGCGAGCGCGCCGATCAGCACACCGACAAAGACCGAGACCAGCATCGCGGCAAGTCCGACCGCGAGCGAGATGCGCCCGCCATAGATCATGCGGGCAAGAATGTCCTGGCCGAGATCGTCGGTGCCGAAGGGATGGGCCAGTGACGGCCCCTGCATGCCCGCCACGATATCGATGTCGTCGATCTTGACCCGCCAGACGAAGGGGCCGGCCACCACGGCCAGGATCAGAATGAGGAGCAGGAACGCACTGACCACGGCAAGCCTGTGGCGGCTATAGCGCCGCCACGTCTCGCGCCAGGGCGAGTAGACGCGCCGCTCAGCGGAGGGAGATGCGAGGGTCAAGCCAGCCATAAAGAACGTCCGCGATGAGATTGAACAGCACGACCAGGCACGCAAAGACGAAGGTGACGGCCATCACCACCGGCGTGTCGTTGGAGAGGATGGAGGAGATCAGCAGCGAGCCGATGCCGGGGATGCGGAATATCTGCTCGGTGACGATGGCCCCGCCGAACACCGCCGGGATTTGCAACGCAATGAGCGTGACGACCGGGATCATCGCGTTGCGCATCACGTGCTTGATGATCACCCGCCGCTGGCCGATGCCCTTGGCGCGCGCGGTGGTGACGTAGTCGAGCCTGATGACGTCGAGCATCGCCGAGCGCACGAAGCGCGTCATCGACGCCGCCTGGAACAGGCCGAGCACCGCCACCGGCATGATCGCCTGACGGATCACCTCCAGCAACCAGTGAATGCCGGTGCCCTTGATGTCGGTCGTGTAGACGAAAGGCAGCCAGTCCAGCGTGACTGAGAAGATCAGGATGAACAGGATGCCGGTGAAGAAGGTCGGCAGCGAGAAGCCGACAAAGGCGAGCGTGTTGGCGACCTGGTCGAACAGCGAATAAGGTTTCGTCGCGGCATAGACCCCGACCGGGATCGCGATCAGGAGCGCCAGAATCTGCGCCGAGCCGATCACGTAGAGCGTCGTTGGCAGTCGCTGGAGAATGAGTGTGTCGACGTTCATCCGGCTGACGAAGGAGAAACCCCAGTCGCCGTGCAGCATGGCGTTGAGCCAGTGCAGGTAACGAAGGTAGATCGGATCGTCGAGGCCGAACCTCGCCCGAAGCGCGGCCTGCACTTCGGGCGGTACGTTCGGATTGGTCGCCAGTTCCGAGAACGGATCGCCCGGCGCTAGTGCGAGCACGACGAAGAGCACGAGCGAAATTCCGAGCAGGCTCGGAATCGCGATCAGGAGGCGACGCAGGACATACTGGCTCATGAAGGAGGACCCGCTCTAGGCGTGCGTGATCATTCCTCGCGGTACCAGTCGAACAAATTGTCGGTTTCGTTGGCCCAGCCGCTGATCACCGGACGCAGCGTGTTGGCGGTCGCTTCCACCTTCAGCCGATGCTGCGCCGGGATGAACACGGTGTCCTGGAACAGGAGATCGTTGGCCTTGATGTAGAGCGCCACACGCTTGACCGGATCCATCTCACCGTCGGCGGCGTCGATGGTCGCGTCATAGTCCTTGTTGATCCAGCGCGGGAAATTGGTGCCCTGCCACTTGTTCTCCTTGGCCGCGACATTGCTCGAATGATAGCGGCGCATGTGCTGGGCGGGATCCGGCTGGCTCATCGGGATCTGGAACATCTCGATGTCCGCGTAGAATTTGGCGTACGTGTCGGGATTGGCAACGTCCGAGGAGAAGAACACAGAGGCCACGACGGACTTCAATTCCACGTCGATGCCGGCCTTCTGACAGGCCTGCTTGACGATCGCCTGGGTCTTCTGGCGCGGGCCGTTGATCGAGGTCTGGTACACGATCTTCAGCCTCTTGCCGTCCTTCTCGCGGATGCCGTCGGCGCCGGGCTTCCAGCCGGCATCGTCGAGGATCTTCGAGGCCTTCTCGACGCTGAACTCCCACGTGGTGTTCTTGGAGACGAACTTTTCGGGACCGTTGAGGAAGTTCGCGGTGGTGCGGCCGGCGCGGCCATAGATGGCTTTCTTGATGGACTCGCGATCGACCAGCAGCGACAGCGCCTTGCGCACCGCCGGATCCGAGAACAGCGGATGCTTGGTCTTTATCGAGGAGCGCTCGCCGTCGACCTCGGCGTTGGGATCGGTGAAGTTGAGCGCGATGAACTCGGTATCGCCGCCTACGGCGTAGATGGTCTTGCCCTTGCCGCCCTTCTCCAGACGCAGCAGCACGTCGTCCTCGACCTGGATGTTCCAGCCGAAATCATATTCGCCGGTCTGGATCACCGCGCGCGCCGCCGAGACGGCATCGCCGCCGCCCTTCATCTCGATCGTATCGAAATGGGGACGGTTCGGCATGTGATAGTCGGGATTGATCACGCCCCGGATGAGATCGCCGGGCTTGAACTCGACGAATTTGTAGGGGCCAGTGCCGACCGGGGCGAGGTTGGCCGGCGCCTCACGGGACTTCGAGCCTTTGAACTCGGCAAACAGGTGCTTGGGCAGAATCTGTCCGGTCGCGCCGACGAAGGCATCGGCCCAGAACGGCGTCGGCTTCTTGAAGCCGAGGCGGACTGTCAGATCATCCACCTTCTCAACCGTAATATCGCGGTAGGTCGCGACAGTGACGGCCGCGGTCGCGGGATCGATGATGTATTCCCAAGTGAAGACCACGTCATCGGCGGTGAAGGGTTTGCCATCGTGCCATTTGACGCCGGGTTTCAGCTTCCAGGTCACCGACGTGCCGTCGGCCGCGAGCAGGCCGTTCTGGGTCGAGGGAATCTCCGTCGCGAGAACCAGCTTCATGTTGCCGTCGGGATCCCAGCAGGCGAGCGGTTCATAGAACAGGCGCGAGCCGTCCTGGTCCTTGGTGCCGGTGGCGAAATGCGGATTAAGCAGGGTCGGCCCCTGCCACCACAACAGCTTGAGCGCACCACCGCCGCCGCGCTTGGTCGGCTTGTAGGTCGAGGCGCCCTCAGCCATGGCGACCCCGCCAAGCGCGAGGATCTGATTCGCCAAAGGCGCGGTGAGACCCACGGCAGCCAAATGCTGAATGAAGGCGCGGCGATCCATCCGCCCGCCCTTCACGTCACCGATCATCGAACGCAGTTCTTTATCCAGCATGGTTGTCCCCGTCTGGTTCCCGTATGGATGCAGGCGGTCGCGCGGGGCGACCACCGGGCTTGTCTGGCGGTAGATGGCACACCGAATGGGGCGCGCGTCAACTGCGACCGTGTGTATGCAAACGGTCTTCTGACTGTCTGTTGGGCAAAACCATATTCCGCAGCCCATACGTTCGGCAATCCAGCATCAAAACACGCTGAATTCCGCGCTGCACTGCAGAAAATTTGATCGCCGGATCAGACGAAGTATCGAGGCGAAATTCTACGCCACGGACATGTCGAGCGGCGGCGCGACGTGGTCTGGCAGCGGACAGACATAAGGCGTCTTGGCCGTCCGCTTCTCGAGGTCAGCCTTGGCGGCCTTGATCAGCTCCGGCTCCGTCAACGCCTTGATGCCGATGCCGGCCATCGCCTTGGCGGCCTGCACCATGGCCTTGTGCGCATGCGGGCTCTTGCCCTGCGCGACCACCTGCCAGGTGTGGAAGGGCGTACCGATTGCAACCGTGGGTGCGTGAACCTGCACGGTCGGCACCACCCAGCTCACGTCGCCGACGTCGGTCGAGCCGACCAGCGGGTTGCGCTTGGCATCGAGCGGCACCAGGAAGTCAGCGAGCGGCCGATCGGTCGGCTCCATGCCGATCGCGTAATAGACCGACTCGATGTCCTTGTCGCTCAGCGTCGCGCGGATCTGGCTGGCAAAGCCGTTGTCGGCGTCATCGAAATGCGGCGGTCCGAGCTCTTCCATGACCCGGTGCAGCGCCTGCTCCAGCGGGGTGTTCGGCAGGATATTGGAGACCGCGGAGATGATCTTCATCTCGACCTTGGTCTCGGTCATCAACGCCGCGCCGTCTGCGATCTTGCTCACGCGTCCGACCAGTTCGTTCATGCCGGGCAGATCACGGGCGCGAATGGAATAGCGCACCCGCGCATGCGCCTGCACCACGTTGGGGGCGATGCCGCCGGTGTCGAGCAGCGCGTAGTGCACGCGCGCGTCGCTCGGCATGTGCTCGCGCATGTAATTCACGCCGACATTCATCAATTCCACCGCGTCGAGCGCGGAGCGGCCAAGATGCGGTGAAGCCGCTGCATGCGAGGTGCGGCCGGTGAAGATGAAATCGGCGCGGGTGTTGGCGAGCGACGGCGTCACCGCGACTTCCCAGAAGCTGTGCGGATGCCAGGTGATGGCGACGTCGGCGTCTTCAAACGAGCCGGAGCGCACCATGAAGGCTTTTGCCGCGCCGCCTTCCTCCGCGGGGCAGCCATAATAGCGCACGCGGCCCGGCACCTTGTTCTCGGCGAGCCAGTCCTTCACCGCGGTCGCGGCGAGGAGAGCTGCGGAACCGAGCAGATTGTGACCGCAGCCATGGCCGTGACCGCCGGTCTCGACCGGACGATGCTCCGCGACGCCCGCCTCCTGGCTGAGCCCCGGCAGCGCGTCATATTCGCCCATGAAGGCGATGACCGGCCCGCCCTCGCCCCATTCGCCCATCACCGCAGTCGGGATGCCCGCGACGTTCTCGGTGATGCGGAAACCCTGATGACGCAGCTCGGCGAGATGTTCTGCGGCGGACCGTGCCTCGGTGTAGCAAACCTCGGGCATGCCCCAGACCTTGTCGCTGAGGTCAATAAAACGTGCCTTGATCGTGTCAATGCCACGCCAGATGTCGCTGCGGTTGTCCATGCTTCGGTCCGTGATCCCTTGGTCAAACGAAGCGGCAATGGTTAGCAGCTTCATTGTACGGCGCCTAGCACCTCGCCGGACAGCAGCCATGCGGCCAATGCCGGAGCCCTACCGACCGCGCATGAACCGTTCCTGTGCCTTTCCGAGATTTCACACGGCGTTCTCTGGAATAGTTGGGAAACGAGGCTTTCAAGACGGCCTCCTCCGGCCTAAATTATGCGTGCTTCGCGCCTCGTTCCGCTTTGTGGCGGAGCTATGCTGTCAGCCAGGAGAACTCCATGCCCGCCCTGACCGAATGGAGAGTGCCGCCGGCCAATCAGCCGCGTGCGAGCGATTACGGTTTCGATCTCGAACGCGCACTCGCCTCCGTCGTCGGCCTGCATGCCATCATCCCGCCGGACGCCTTTAGCGCCGAGACATTGGGCACTGAACGCGCCGGCAACGGCGTCGTGATCGATGACGGGCTGGTGCTCACCATCGGTTATCTCATCACCGAAGCAGAGTCCGTGTGGCTGCATGTCGGAGACGGGCGCGTGGTGGAGGGACATGTGCTCGGCTTCGACGCCGTCACCGGCTTTGGCCTGGTGCAGGCGCTCGGCCAGCTCGACGTCGAACCCTTGCCGCTCGGCATCTCGGCCGAAACCCGGCTCGGCGACCGCGTCGTGGTCGGCGGCGCCGGCGGACGCACGCGCTCGGTCGCGAGCCAGATCGTGGCCAAGCAGGAATTCGCCGGCTACTGGGAATATCTGCTGGACGAGGCCGTCTTCACCCATCCCGCGCACCCGAACTGGGGCGGCACGGCGCTGCTCAACGAGCGCGGCGAGCTGATCGGCATCGGCTCGCTCCAGCTCGAACGCGAGCGCGACGGCAAGGCCGAGCACGTCAACATGATCGTGCCAATCGACCTGTTGACACCGATCCTGGACGATCTGCGCAAGTTCGGTCGCGTCAACAAGCCGGCACGGCCATGGCTCGGACTCTATTCGACAGAGATCGACAACCGCGTGGTGGTGATCGGGATCTCCGCCAACGGTCCGGCCGCCCGCGCCGAGCTCAAGACCGGCGACGTCATCCTCGCGGTGGACGGCGACAAGGTCACGAGCCAGACCGCCTTCTACAAGAAGATGTGGGGGCTCGGCGCTGCCGGCATCGACGTGCCGCTGACTGTTCATCATGAAGGCGTCACCTTCAACGTCACGGTGACCTCGACCGATCGCTTCAAGTTGCTGAAGGCGCCCAAGCTGCACTGACACGGCCGAACTTGGAAGGCGAGTAACGGCGATGACCGAGGCCGTTGTGGACGACATCGTGGCCGTGCTGCCGCCTCTGCTCAATGCGCTGGAAGCGCTCGGCTTCTTCGCCCGGCGCTTGCATCCGCCTGCCTTTGCGTCGGCGATGAATGCGATCGGCGCGCCGGACGAGGCGCTGCAAACGGCGCGCGCGGCGATCAGCGCCTGGCCGGAACAGTTCACAGGACTGCGCGAGCGGCTCGATCGTGCCTGCGACGAGACGCTCGCCGCCTTTGCCGGCCTACGCGACGTCGAGCGTGGCAATGGCGACCTCGTCGCGGTCTTCCGCGCGTTGCGCCACGTGCCGCGTGCGCAGGAGGCACTCTATCCGCTGGCGGCGCAGTTTCCGCCGGTGAGCAGCTTCTTCCTCAACGCCGCCACCCGCGAGAATACCGCCCTGTTGTCGCGGCTGGAAGCCGGCGCGGGCGCGCACACCGGCATCATCCACGATCACAACGAGCCCGGCAGCCGCGGCGGCTTTTCGGTCTATGTGCCCGAATATTGCACGCCCGACCGCGCCATGCCGCTGGTGATGGCGCTGCATGGCGGCAGCGGCAACGGCCGCGGTTTTCTGTGGAGCTGGCTGCGCGACGCCCGCAGTCTTGGTGCGATCCTGGTGGCGCCGACCGCGACCGGCCCGACCTGGGCGCTGATGGGTGACGATTCCGACACGCCCAACCTCATGCGCATTCTCGAAACCGTGCGCAGCCGCTGGACCATTGACCCCTCGCGCATGCTGCTCACCGGCATGAGCGACGGCGGCACCTTCTGCTATGTCGCCGGGCTCGACGGCGCCTCGCCCTTCACGCATCTCGCGCCGGTGTCGGCGACTTTTCATCCGTTGATGGCCGAAATGGCCGACGCTGCGCGCCTGCATGGCCTGCCGATCTTCATCACCCACGGCAAGCTCGACTGGATGTTTCCGGTTCAGACCGCGCGGCAGACCCAGGCCGCGCTCTCCGCCGCCGGCGCCGACGTCACCTATCGCGAGATCGACGACCTCAGCCACACCTATCCGCGCGAGATCAACGCGGAGCTGATGCAGTGGCTGAATGGAGAATGAACAACCTCTCCTTACCTGCGCCGTACTGCCGCGGAACCATCACTCTGGGCCGACGTTATCGCCCGTCACCGGAGGTTCGCCATGCAGACTTTTTTCGGAATGATTTTGGGCGCGCTGCTGCTTGCCTGCGGCGTGTACGTCTATGACTCCATGCAGACGTCGTCCGTCGCCAATGGCGAGGTCGCGACGACCAATCGCACCATCGTGAACTGGGATGTCGCCAAGGCCGATTGGGACGCGCTGCGCGATCGCGCGCACAAGGACTGGGTCCGCATCTCGTCGAAGTAACGACGCCGTATCATGAATGAGGCGCCGTCGCGGGTCCGCGGCGGCGCCTTTGTGTCGCGCGATGAATATCGCTCGCGTCAGTTCATCTTGGCCTTGCGGGCATCGGCGATGACCTGCTCGAAGTCGTTCATGCTGAGCACGCCGGGCACGCGGTACTTGCCGACGATAAAGGATGGCGTGCCGCGAAAGCCGAAGGCTTCGGCCTGCTCGTTGTTGCGCTTGAGCACGGCGTCGATGTCCTTGGCGTGGTCGGTGAGATCGCGCTTCAACCGGTCCATGTCGACGCCGGCGGCCGCCAGCAACTCGTTGATGCGCGGCTCGGTCAGGCGCGAGCTGACGCCCATCATGGCGTCATGGGCCGGATGGTACTTGTCCTGGTATTTTGCCGCGAGAGCGATCCGGGCGGCCGTCACCGAGACGGGCCCCAGGATCGGCCAGTCCTTCATCACCAGCCTGACCTTGCCGTCGTCCTGGACGACCTGACGCAGCTCCGGCTCGAGCTTGCGGCAATAGGGGCAATTGTAGTCGGACCATTCGATGATGCTGATGTTGCCGTCGGGATTACCGGCGACGGGAACGTCGGGGTCGCGCAGCACCTTGGCTTCGGTCAGCACTTCGTCATCGTCGGTGGCGGCTCGTGCCAGGGTGATCCCGCTCGCGGTGAGGGCACCCGCCCCGATCAACGTCAACGCGGCGCGCCGCGTCGGCACCAGGCCCTTCTTCAGAAATACAGCCATATCTCGTCCCGTTTCGGTCCCATCGCTGCAGATACGGCTCGGGACCGGGAATTGTTACGCCTCATATAGAGTGTCGCTGCAGCGATGTCATCGCACCAGCAGCGTGACCGCCAAGGGTACCAGGAACGAGGTCACCAAAGCGTTCAGGCTCATGGCGATGCCGGAGAACACGCCGGCGATCTCGTCGACCTGGAACGCGCGTGCGGTGCCGATACCATGCGCTGCCAGACCTGCCGCGAAGCCGCGAGCCCGGTAATCGGTGACGCCTGTCCGGTTCATCAGCGGCGTCACGATGATTGCGCCCATGATGCCGGTGAAGATGACTGCAACCGCGGCCAGCGAGGGATCGGCGTGCAGCGATTCGGCGATGCCCATGGCAACGCCGGCCGTGACGGACTTCGGCGCGAGCGACAAGACCACGGCGCGCGGCAGACCGGCGAGTTCGGCCAGCAACACCACCGACACCACGGCCGTGACCGATCCCGCGACCAGCGCCACCAGCATCGGCACGATCGAGGCGACGACGCGCTTGCGGTTCTCGTAGAGCGGAACCGCCAGCGCGACCGTCGCGGGCCCCAAGACGAAATGCACGAACTGCGCGCCGGCGAAATAGGTCGTGTAGGAGGTGCCGGTCAACAGCAGGAACGCGCCGATAACCCACATCGCATGCAGCACGGGATTGGCGAGCGGATGGCGCCGCGTCGCCAGCGACACTGCATCCGTGGTCGCATAGACCAGCAGCGTCACGGTCAACCAAAGCAACGGCGACTGCGAGAGATAGACCCAGAGCGAGAACGGATTGTCCTTCATCGCGCGTCCTGTTGTCTCAACAGGCGGCTGACCAGGCGGAAGGTGAGTACGGTTGCGAGCAGCGTGACGACCACCGACAGCGCGAGCACGAGGATGATGGCAATGCCGTGGGACGCGAGCAGATCGAGCTTCTGCACGACGCCGACGCCGGCCGGCACGAACAGCAGCGACAGATGCGCCAGCAGACCCTTGCTCGCCGTCTCGACGCCATCATCGCGCAGCGGCCCGCGCGCGAGAAGCGCAAAGCGGTCGCGCGCGAGCAGCAAAATCAGGAGCAGCAAGAGGCCAAGCACCGGCCCCGGCATCGGCAAGCCGAGGCCGCGCACGACGGCTTCGCCGATCAACTGGCAGAGCAGGATGAGGCCAAGACTTGCAAGCATGATCCCGGCATCAAGGGATGCGCCGGCAGGCTTGTCAATCACCGCTATGCAGGGTTGTGCGCGGTTCGTGCGAAGCCGCAAGGGCGGGGCAGCATCGCCATCAGCGTCCCGGTCATCGTGGCGATCAACGTGACCTTGCCCGCATGCTCGGCAAACGCCTTGGCCTCGCAGAAGGTCAGCGTGCGGCCGGGCTTGACGACCTCTGCGTTGAAGACGAACCGCTCGCCCCGGGCCGGCGCGAGCAGCATGGTCTTGAACTCGACGGTGAGGATGTCGGCTTCGCGCGGCATCAGGGTGAAGGCGGCGACACCACAGGCATTGTCGAGTCCTGCGGCAATGATGCCAGCGTGGACAAAGCCGTTCTGCTGCGTGAGGGCCGGCGAGTGCAGCATGGCCAGTTCGACCTCGCCCGGCGCCAGGCGGACGATCACAATGCCGAGCGTGTGCATCGCCGGCTGGCGGTCGAACATGGCGATGGCAGCAGCGCGATAGCCCGGGTTTTTCGGCTCGTGTGCGGCCATGGCTCAGGCCTCGGCCGGCTCGGCGAGATGCCTCAAGGCGACCTCGCGGATGGCATCCTGCTCCATCGCAATTTCTCCCTGGCCTTTTCTGCCCTTGCTTATTGATACGGTAGCGTATCAGGCTGCTTCCGCGTTAGCAATACGGCACCGTATCAAGAACCGGCGAGGCTTCCTTCATGAGCGACGGCAAGGGCGATGTCTGGGTCGAGGCAGGGTTCACCGAGCTCGCCCGATCGGGGGTCGAGGGCGTGCGGGTCGAGGTGCTCGCCAAGAACCTGGGCGTCACCAAGGGCGGCTTCTACCGCCGTTTCGCCGACCGTGCCGCATTGCTCGGTGCCATGCTGGAACGCTGGCGCGAGGGGCGCTCAACGGCGATCGCGCAGCAGACGAGCCTCGATGGTCAAGCGCCCCGCGAGCGGCTGAGGGCGGTGATCCAGCTTTATTCCGAGCGGCTCAATCCGGAAGGGATGGCGATCGAGCTCGCGATCCGGCAATGGGCCCGCTCGGACGAGGGCGCCGCGGCAGCGGTGGCGAGTGTGGATGCGGCGCGGCTGAAGCACGTCGCCGAGCTCTATCGCGCGACCGGCCTCGAGGCCGAGGCGGCCGAAGCGCAGGCCTTCCTGTTCTACTGCTTCATCTTCGGCCAGAGCCTGCTGTTCGTCGAACGCGGCCCGCGCAAGCGATCGCAGCTCGTGGCGAAATCGGCCGAGAAGCTACTGGATTAAAGCAAGGGGCCGGAGCTTGGCTCCGGCCCCTGCATCGACTTGAAGCTTCAGGCGGCGCCCTTCAGCTTCTTGTTGCATTCGCTGTAATAGCCGCCGCCCTTCTCGATCCACTTCATGCCGCCATTGCCGTTGGTGGCCTTGTTGGCGTTGTACTGGTCGACGCAGGTGTGGAGGCGCGCCTTGCCGGCGGTCTCCTTCGAATATTTCGCATCGACCGCGTTCGGGAAGACGGCGTTGCCCATCGGCATAGTCGGCGCCGGGGCGGCAGCGGGGGCTGCCTCCTTCTTCGCAGCCGCCTTCGGCTCGGCGGGAGCCGCGGGCGCGGCAGGAGCAGCCGCGGTCGGGGCGGCGGCAGGCGTTGCGTCCGCACCGCACTGGGCCTTGCGGAAGTCATTCCACTTCGTGGCGCCGAGCGAGCCGTCCTTCTTGGCGGCCTGATATTTCGCACTGCACTCCTGCGAGGTCAGCGCCTGCGCCGGCGCGGTGGCCATCAACGCGGCAACACCCGACACCGCAATCGCGCACAACAATTTTGTCTGAATGGTCATCCTGAGGTCTCCTCCTTGGTCTTCCCCAAATGAAGCGAACGAGGATTGCTATCCTAGCGTGCTGGCTGCTTGGGACAAGGAAGCGGAGGCGTCCGGCGCCAAAATATAGTGATCGCGACGCGCCCATCATTCATGTCGCGTTCAGCATCGCAAGCCGACGTTCGCGCCCTTCGCAATTTCTCGCAAGAAGAGTGCAGCACCATGACCCTCGCCTCCCGCCTCGCCGTCGCCGCCCTCGCCTCCGTACTCGCAACCGGCATCGCCTTCGCGCAGACCGCGGCGCCAGCCGCCAAGACCGACACCAAGACCACTGCCGCCCCCGCCGACAAGAAGGCACCGAAGGAGCACTCGGCCGAGTCGCTCGAATGCTCCAAGCAGGCGGATGCAAAGGGCCTGCACGGCAAGGAGCGCAAGAAATTCCGGTCCGAATGCATCAAGACCGCGAAGGGTGGCACGGCTGCTCCCGCTCCAGCGGCCGCCGACAAGAAGTAAAATCCGTCATAATCCTCCGCGAGCCTCGGCGAGAGGTGCGCGCATTGCGGCATGACATAGCTGCAATTGTGCGCCTCTCGCTGATTTGCGATAAGGTGGCGTGAAGCAAATCACCGCCTCCCTGCCGTTCGATGGCCAAGCCGTGCCAAGATCTTGAGCACGGTGGAGACGCTCGTCATCGGCACTGCCGGTGGCCTCGCGTTTCTGCTCGCGGGCCTTCCCGGCGGGCTGATCTCGGGCTCGATGATCGCGGTCGGGATCGCCGCGATCGCCGGGCGCCAGCTGATGCTGCCGCCGATTCTGACCCAGACCGTGCTGGTCCTGCTCGGCATTTCGCTGGGCTCGGTCGTCTCGCGCCATCTGCTTCAACAGGTCAGCGCCTATCCGCTCACCATCGGACTGCTTGCGCTCGCGACCTTCTGCTCGACCTTCGGCTCGAGCTATTATCTCCAGCGCGTCCACGGCTGGGACCGCACCTCGGCCTTCCTGGCCGGCAGCCCCGGCGCGCTGTCGCAGATCACGATTTTGGCGGTCGAGCGCGGCGCCGACCTGCCGGGCATCGCGGTGGTGCAGACCATGCGCGTCATCATCCTCACCGCGGCGCTGCCGATGGTGCTGGCGTTCGCCGGCGTCGCGCCCTCCGTCGCGCCGTCGCTGACGACGATGATCGCCTCGCCGCTCGACCTCGTCGAGCTGGTCGCGGCCTCGCTGGCCGCGGCGCTTCTCCTGCGGCTGATCAAGTTTCCGGCGAGCTGGATGTTCGGTGCGATGATCGGCTCAAGCGTGCTTCACGGCGCAGGCTGGGTCGAGGGCGGCCTGCCGGACTGGGTACGCGGCGTGGCGCTGGTCGGCATCGGCGCCCTGATCGGCAGCCGCTTCGCGCGGATGCGGATCAAGACGCTCGCCGGGCACATCAATGCGGCGCTGGGCTCGTTTGCCGTAGCCATCGCCGTCTCCGCGATCTTCGTCGGCATCGGGGCGCTCACCACACAGGTGAAATTCTCCGACGTCGTGGTCGCCTACGCACCGGGCGCGATGGACGCCATGCTGGCGCTGGCCCTGACGCTGCACATCGACCCGATCTTCGTCGGTGCACATCACCTCTCGCGTTTCGTCTTCGTGACGATCGCGACGCCGGGCATCGTGCACCTGTTCGGCCGCACGCAGGACGATGTGGATGATTGAGCCTTAGCGCTTCGCCGTCGCCCCAAATCCCCACGCGGCGATCGCGGCCATCAACAGCGAGATCAGCACGTTGTAGCCGGCAAGCGAGAGGCCAAGGAAACGCCACTGCACCTCGTCGCAGCGGACCACCTTCACGGTGTCGAGCCGCGACAGCAGGTCGGTGGCGCTGCCGAGATTGACGACGGGACCGGAGCAATCGGTCGGCCCTTTCCAAAAGCCCCATTCGACGCCGGCGTGATAGGTGCCGAGCCCGGCATTGGCGAGGGTCGCCAGCGCCAGGATCGCAAGGCCCGCGAGCAGCAACGGCCTCACCGCGCCGCCTCGCGCCGCGAGTGCGATGAGCAGGCCGAGCGGGATCGCGAGGTAATAGGCGTAGCGCTGCTCCAGGCAGAGCGGACACGGCACGATCCCGAGCACCAGCTGGAAGAACCAGGCGCCCGCGATGGTCGCGGCTGCAATCAGCGTGACCGCGAGCGAAGCGGCCAGCGCGGGGCTCGTGGCCGCCGGTTTGAACGCAGGTACTGCGGCACTCTGGGTCGTCACGGCAGCCTCTTTCGGATCGACGCGGACCTAAGCCTCTAGCCCCGCCCCATGCGGCTGTCGAGAACCGCTGACATCACTTTGGCGCGGGTTGACCCTGTCCGGTCCATGGCTATAGTCCGCCGGCTTCGCGACGCCCTGTTTTGGGGCCGACCGAGGGCCCCTGTGGCGGAACTGGTAGACGCGCTCGACTCAAAATCGAGTTCCGCAAGGAGTGCTGGTTCGATTCCGGCCAGGGGCACCAACTAGGCTGTTCAAGCCCGTTCCAAAGCGTCTGCAACCGTCCGCACACTGCTCGAAACCCCTTGAGAATAGACACTTCCGCGTACATCGGCGTTCGTCACCGTTTGTTCTCATCCGATCCCAACCGCCCGCGGTCCAAGGTCGGGATGGACTTTCGTGCATCCGTCGTATCGCAACCGCCAGACGGTCATCGGCGAGCCCGCGCAAAAGACCTGGGGACTCCGCCGTTCCCGTCGTGGAGCGAAGGGCCTCGATCATCAGGACCTCCAGCAGGCGCGCGAGAATGACGTCTCGTGCTGGACGCATCCCGCGCGATTCCTCACCAACGAGCTGCACGAGGGTGGCCAGCCGCTTCTCGCCGCGAACCCGCACGAGGTGTGGCAGGAGCGAAACGAGCAATGCGGCGTCCGGCGAACCGAAGATACAGCGGCCGATGAGCATCAGAACGTCGGGCGGCCCCTTCTGAACGCCGAGCCTGAACTCGCCATTCGGCAACGCCACCGGCGAGGTGTCGGCGTCTTCCCAATTCGGCGGCTCCAAGCTCGATGTCATGAAGTCGAATATTGCCGGAATAAGGACGAAATCGCCCGCCTGGAGGATGATCGGTTCGCGTCCGTGGACCGAGAGGCGGCAGGATCCATCGAGGATAACACAGTAGAAGGGCCTTCCCGCTTCGGAGCGGCGAACATGCCAACGACCTGCGGCGCTGACCACTTTCGAGAAGGCGGCGCTCGGTTGGAGCAGCGTAACGACCTCCGCGAGTGGATCGACCATTTCCGGACTCTTGCAAACGATATTTGGACTTCTGACTGTACCGGGTCCGGCTGCTGCGATCTATGGTGTTGGTATTGCGAGCCGCCAATAGAGCGAAATGCCACTGAACGTAAGGCCAGCCAAGGTGTCGACAATTCCGGACATAAAGGACGAGTACCGAGTCGAGTCCGTCGTCTCCGCCGACGGAACCACGATCGGGTATCGGCGCTACGGTCGCGGCCCCGGTATCGTTCTGGTCGAAGGGGCTATGGGCACGGCTCACAATTATGACCAGTTGGCGCGATCATTGGCGGGCAACTTCACTGTTATCGTTCCTGATCGACGGGGACGAGGGCTAAGCCCGCGTGATTTCTCGCCCGATCATTGCCTGCAAAAAGAGATTGAGGATCTCGAAAGTCTGTTCGGGCAAACAGAAGCAGAGTTTCTGTTCGGCCTCAGTTCGGGCGGCGTTATCGCTTTGGCGGCTGCTCGTTATCTACCAGCGCTTCGCAAGGTAATTCTCTACGAACCGCCTTTCCCGGTCGGCAGCGATCGTTTCCATCTTGTCCCACGTTTCAATCGCGAGGTTACGGAAGGCAAGATGGCGACCGCTTTGGTGACCGCCAATCAGATGGTCGGTCTTGCCCCGCCGATATTGGCCATTCTTCCACGCTCGATCCTTCAGCTCCTGACCGGCGCCATGCTGCGCAGAGACGACAAGACGCACGGGGAATATACACCCATACGCACTTTGCTGCCGGCGATGCGCTACGACTTCAATGTCGTGTCCGAGATGCAGGGCAAAGCGGGAGACTGGGGCGAGGCCAAGGTCGAGATCTTGTTGCTCGGGGGGACGAAAAGTCCCGCCTATCTCAAAATGGCCCTTGGTGTACTCGAGCAACGTCTGCCTGCAGCAAAGAGAATTGAGTTCGAGGGGCTGGCTCACTCCGGGCCCTGGAATGCGGATCGACGCGGGAGCCCAAACATCGTCGCGGATGCTATCTCCGAGTTCATACTGAAGCCAAACGCGCGCTCATTCGCCGGTAGAGCCGGTCCGATCGATGGTCGATCTTAAACGCGCTGCTGGCACCGACGGCCAAAAGGCCGGAGCTTCGGTTACGGAATCGCGCATCGGTCGAACTGATCAGGACAGCTCGGTACAGCTAAACCATCTAGCGGAGCCCTCATGAAATCTATCCTGATTACCGGATGTTCATCCGGGTTTGGTCTTCAGACTGCACGATATTTCTCTGATCGCAATTGGAAAGTCGTCGCGACGATGCGGAAGCCTCGCGAGGGCGTCCTACCCCTCTCACGAACACCTGCGCGTACTAGCCCTCGATGTCACAGATCCCATGAGCATTCGTCAGGCCGTGGAGGCCGCAGGGCCGATCGATGTCCTGGTCAACAATGCAGGGATTGGCTGGCTGAACGCCCTCGAAGGCACGCCGATAGACGCCGCGCGCGAGGTCTTCGAGACGAACACCCTCGGCACGATGGCGATGACGCAGGCGGTGCTGCCTCAGTTTCGGCAACGGAAAGCGGGCGTCATCGTGAACGTCACATCGAGCGTGACCTTGAAGCCGCTTCCCCTGCTGTCCGTATACACCGCGAGCAAGGCGGCGGTGAATGCGTTCACAGAGTCTCTGGCGCTCGAACTCGAGCAATTCGATGTTCGCGTGCGCTTGGTGCTACCAGGACGGGCTCCGGAGACCCGCTTCGGCGAAAACGCCCGATTGCGAATGCAAGATGGCTTCCCCGAGGCGTATGCAGGCTTGGCACAGAGCGTCTTTGCGAGACGGGAGCAGGAGTCGCTTGCGATCACGCAGTCGCTTGACGTGGCGGAGGCGGTGTGGCTTGCGGCAAATGACCCATCCTGTCCGGTTCGCATTGCTGCCGGCGCTGACGCCGTGGCGTTGGCTGGGTCATGGTGATTGGGGTCCGGAAGCTGTGGGGCCAAAATGCATTTCAGCTCTCGTCGTCAGTGTCTTTGGGCCCCAGCTTGAGTTCGCTATGAGCGACCCGGTCAGGACGCCGTCGTGATTACGCGAGGCAGTAACGGAATCGGCCTGGATGCAGCTGGACAGTTCCTCGGGCTCGGCAAGGAGGGGGCGTGACTTGGTTAAGATCCTCGGTTCAGATAGCCACTCTCGGCTTTTGCGTTCTAACTGCGCCAGATATCGCAACGGCCCACGACGAGGTGCATCTGTCCTATGAAGTTTCGCTCGCCGGGCTGTCCCTTGCCACGGCGGATCTCGACCTCATCGTCGGGGATAGTAGCTACGTCGCGCGGATGCAATACCGGACGTCGGGTGCGGCTCGGCTGACGAGCAGCGGGGCCGGAGAGGCGATCGCCAAGGGCGCCTATATGGGTGGCCGCTTCGTTCCAGCGACCTTTGATCTCGACCACCGGGCCGGTCGGCGATCGCGGAAGATCGCGATAACCATCGTGGACGGGAAAATAAAATCAATGACGTTGGACCCGCCAATCGATCCGGATTCCGGACGGATGCCGTTTGAATTGGACAAGCTCGGGACTATCATCGATCCGCTCAGCGCCACGGTGGTATCCGGTGTCACAACCGACGGCAGACCAGAGACGCGAGTCTGCGACCGAATCCTGCCGATTTTCGATGGCATCCGTCGCTATGACATCGAGCTTTCCTTGCAGGGCAGCGGCTTCTCCAATCGAGGGATATTCATCGGCCCCCTCACGAACTGTCGGTTGCGACTGATGCATCTTTCGGCTGAAGAAAAACCCGAGAATGCTACGCAATCAGCCGAACGAGGCGCGCGGCTCGGGTCGGTTGATGTCACATTTGGCTTCGTCGCGGCAGTCAAGGTCTACGTTCCCGTGGCGATTTCAGCGGAGGTCGGCCGGGCTACGCTGATGGTCCGGCTCATTCAGTTTTCAACCGGCGGAGCGCGTACTGACGCAGCGCGATGAGGGCGTCGCATTGGGCCGCCAGGTTGCACGCGAGCGGGCATGCCTGCGAGCGAGTTTCCGATTGAACCGAACCGGTACGGCAAGCGTGACCGCACACTCTCCAGGCACTTGCGAGAGGACATCGCGGACCATCTCGCCGACAGCGGAGACGTCCAGCGATCTGCCATTGGCGACGTCGATGGTTTAGAGCTTTCCACCGAGATCCTCGGCGAGATGCAACGTGGCGTCACAACGCGGCGGGGATGTTGCTGCCCTCCACTTTACGGCTGAGGCGTGCGACAAGATCGAGGCGCATTCGGTGTAGAACGGGGCTTCTAGACAACCAGCATCTCAATGGACGGGAACCGAAGGATCGTGTCCCCTAGCGTGGTGTAGCTGGCGGTGGGTCACCGCGTTCACCGACCAAGGCCGGGCAGGTCAGCTGGCGATAGCCGGAAGGCTGACATCGGGATCATCGCGGAAGATGCCGACGACCTCGGTTCGCCGCTTGATCTCGCCGTTGAGGCGCTCGATCGGGTTAGTCGAGTGCAGCTTGGTTCGATGTTGCGGGGGAAATGTCATATGGGCCAGCACGTCAGTCTCGGCCTCGTCGAGGAAGCCGGCGAGCTTTGGCAGCTTGAGGCGGACCTGATCCGCGACCTTGCGCCACTGCGTTCGCGCGGCCTCGGCATCGTCCTGGGCGAACGCGGCGGCGATGAAGGCGGAGACGACGCGCCGGCCGCTCTTGCTGGCATGCCCCAGCGCGTTGCGCATGAAGTGGACGCGGCCGCGCTGCCAGCTGGCGTTGAGCACCTTGGCCACGGTGGCCTTGATGCCCTCGTGGGCGTCGGACACGACCAGCTTGACGCCGCGCAGGCCGCGGCGGGCGAGCTTGCGCAGGAACGCCCAGAACGTCTCGGCTTCGGAAGGACCAATATCCATGCCGAGCACCTCGCGCCGACCGTCACTGTTGACGCCAACCGCAACGATCGCCGCAACCGACACGATGCGCCCCTGCTGGCGCACCTTCACGTAGGTGGCGTCGATCCACCGATAGGGCCAGTCAAGGTTCATCATGTCTTCGGTCATCGGTGAATCCTCGGTTGCGTTGGCGTGTCGCAACCCGATCCTGCCGGTGAACTGCCGGTGACCACCGCAAAGCCGCCCGCCCGCTACGGCGCTATGTGAGGCGCGCGTCCGGGCGGCTTTGCTCTGCCGAGCTACACCACCACCGGGGACACGACCCATAATCTCGCCGTTTGCCCGCTGCGCTTTTGGCATTCCGCAATTGGTTGCGGGTGATTTGAACCTACCAAAGTAAGCCATTGATTTTGTTGGCGCGACGGTTCGGCCCTAAAAGCAAAAACCCAGCAATCCATTGGGATTGCCGGGTTTTTAGTGCCGAACTTGGTTGCGGGGATAGGATTTGAACCTATGACCTTCAGGTTATGAGCCTGACGAGCTACCGGGCTGCTCCACCCCGCGTTAAACCGTTGCTTTGCCTTCGCGAAAATGCCGGAGACGGTGAGGTAAGGCCGACGCTGCTCGCGTAGCTTGCTTCGTCCGTCCCAAAGGCTTCCTTGGAAGGCAACCCCGGGGCAAAGCCCGTTGGGTGCGAGCGGTATGTACCAACCCGGGGTGCCTTTGGAAAGGGCTGCGGGAACGTTTTTTTCGACTTTATGACAGGCGGATGGACCAGATTCGGGTCTGTTTGGCGCGCCCTTGCCAGAAGTTCCACAAAGGGCCAGCTTGCGGCAACAAAACCAAGGGGCCAACGCCACTTACAAGGGAGAATGCCATGGATCGCGCCTTGAACCAATCCTTGGACAATTCCCCAGCGAGCGCCCCGCAGCTAGCCCTCGAAGACGCCTTCCATGCCATGGTCGCGCGGTCGCGGGCCGAGCCGGCGCCTGGCCTCGCCGAGCGGCTCGACCGGCTGGCACGGCTGCGCGCCGTGGTCGCCGACAACGAGGAGCGTTTCCGGCAGGCGATCTCGGCCGATTTCGGCCACCGCTGCGCGGTCGAGACCACCATCGCCGAGACCATGCTGGTGTTCTCCGAGATCCGACATGCCACAAAGCACCTCAAGAGCTGGATGGCGCCGCAGCGCGTCGCCACCGCGCTGCAATTCCTGCCCGCGCGCAACCGGCTGCTGCCGCAGCCGCTCGGCGTCGTCGGCATCATCGCGCCCTGGAATTATCCGCTGCAGCTGACGCTCGCCCCCGCGATCGGCGCCATCGCCGCCGGCAACCGCGTCATCATCAAGCCAAGCGAGCTCGTGCCGCACTTTGCACGCCTGCTGAAGGAGACGGTCGCCGAGCGGTTCGACGCTGCGGAGTTGCTCGTGGCCGGCATCGAGGACGAGATCGCAAAGGCCTTCGCACACCTGCCGTTCGATCATCTCGTATTCACCGGCTCGACCCGGGTCGGGCGGCTGGTCGCGGAGGCCGCGGGACGCAATCTGACACCCGTCACGCTCGAACTCGGCGGCAAGTCGCCGGCGATCATCGACGCCTCGGCCGATCTCGAGGAGGCGGCCGAGCGCATCGCCTACGGAAAGCTGCTCAATGCCGGGCAGACCTGCATCGCGCCGGATTATGTGCTGGTGCCCGAGCGCTCGTTGCAGGCCTTCGCCGAAAAAGTGCGCGCGCAGATGCGGCGCATGTTCGGCACCGATCCCGCCAACAAGGATTATACCTCTGTGATCTCCGACCGGCATTATGCGCGGCTGGAAAATCTCGTCGCGGATGCGGCACGTCGCGGCGCAAAGATCCTGCAGCCGGCGAAGGCCGACGATCCCAACTGGAAGGCACACCGTAAATTCCCGCCGACGCTGATCGTCGGCGCGACCGACGACATGGCGGCCATGCAGGAGGAGATTTTCGGGCCGGTGCTCCCCGTGCTCGGCTATCGCGATCCGGCCGACGCGATCGCCTTCGTCAACGCCCGCGACCGGCCGCTGGCGCTGTACTGGTTCGGCAAGGACCGCACCGCGCGCGACGAGGTGCTGGCGCGCACCGTCTCCGGCGGCGTCACCATCAACGACTGCCTGTTTCATTTCACGCAAATCAACCAGCCGATGGGCGGCGTCGGCGCATCCGGCACCGGCGCCTATCACGGCGAATGGGGCTTTCGCACGTTCAGCAAGCTGAAGCCGGTGTTTTATCGCTCGAAGTTCAACCGCCTTGCCGACCTCTATCCGCCATATGGCGGCAAGATCGCGCGGCTGGAGAAGATGATGCGGTTCATGTCGTAGCAGCTACCAAACCCGTCATTGCGAAGCGCAGCGAACCTAGCAGTCTGCTGAAAAACTATGAAGTCGAGAGTTTTCTTGTCTTTGTTCGGTCGCTGTCGGGGCGGAGCGCTGGAGGTTGGATGTCGTGTTCGGCTTGGCGCCGGGTTGCCCCGGCGCGGGGTGGC
>NZ_JARWCR020000030.1:0-94286 GCF_029846695.2 Bradyrhizobium nivariense
CCCGCGCTCGCGCCGTCTCCGCAACCCCGACCAGCTCCGACGACCCGAGCGCTACCAGCAGAGCACGCCGATCAAAGGGGTCCCTTTTGGATGCCGATAGGGGGTCCCAGTCGAACGCCGATTGACATCTATCTCGAGCAAGCTCACTTCGATATGGCTCCAGCTTCGGATCAATGTCCCCCAGTCGCGGCACATCTCCCCAAATTGTCTTGGAGAGACCAAGTGCCGCGTCATCCTGGGATACGAACAAGGCAATCCGCGGTCGCGCAGATCCCATGCGTAGGATTTGTGCGCGAAAGACGTCGACATCGACGTCCGGGGCCACGAGCAGGACATTCTTCAACTTGTCCGGCTTCGAACGAGCAGCGGCCAGTTCTCCACGTATCGATCGCCCGCGCAAAGCCTCCAGCGCCACCCAGTTTCCCATCGAGTGGGCCAACAGGGAAACCTCGGCGATAGCGGGATAGGCTGTTAGCGAGCCGAGCAACTCTTCAAGAGCGTCGCGTGAATAATTCGCACTTTCGCGGTCATACGTATAGGCGCGCAACCGTAGTTCGCCGCGGGAGGGCCAAGTAAACAGCACCGGAATGACGGGTACCTTCGAGTCATGGACGATTTGCGCAAACCGGTACACCGAATCATCGAAACGATTGTTGAACCCATGCACGAAGACCAACACTTTGCTCCGGCCCGACTTTTTGGCGAACGCAGCGATCGAAGCGGCGAAGGTTTGTTTCTCAATGTAGTCAGCTGACACCGTCATAAAGTTGGTGCGTGGATCTCCTGGAAGGGTCGTCGGCCACTGCACTTCTCCAATTTTTCGAGACGTGTCGGCGGGTATCGATATCGTAACGGCAGCGTAGGACATCGTAGCGGCACGCTCGCCACTAAACATTTCGCCGGGGTCTGTTGCTGAGCGCTGTCGTGTCGTGGCGACAAAGATAGGAACGATCGACGTTCCGGCGACCGTCGCGGTCGGTATCATGACGCCTTGCGAAGGGCGTCCAGCACAGGCGGCGAGAACTACAGTCAAGGCCATCGAAGCCGCGAAGATAATCCTCGACTGTTTCAACGCGATTCACCCCGAGCACAAGCGATGCCAGCAGCCATTATTTGGCCTCCGCCAGGGCTTCAACTTTCTGAATCGCATCCACACAGTCCTTCGATGCTGTGGATTTGTTTGTCATCAAGCAAGCTGCGATGCGGCCTTGACCCGGCACAGTCTTGCCGCAGACACCGGTGATTTCCGGCTTGCAAGCGATGACAGCCTCTTTCAGAGCGTCTGCGGCACTTTGCACGCTCGACGCTGTTTCCCCGAGCTCGTAGGTGCACTTGGGACCAATCTTGTCCTCATGGGCTTGCAGGCAATAGATCACGCGCCCCTGCCCCGGGGTCACGGATTTGCAATATTGCTTGATGTCGCGCCCGCATGCGCCCTGAAGCTGTGCAATCTTTGCTGTGAGCTTTTCTACGATCGTTTTGCCGATCTCCGCTTCTGCCGATGCGGAGCCGACCTCCAGAATCGCCAAAATCACCGAGAATCCGAGCGCGGCCAGAGCCTGCATTTTGATCTTCATCGAACGTCCTCTGATGACTTGCTTGGAGCGAACGGTGTCGCTGAATGCGGTCCGCTGATCAAGCGAACCAACGGTTATGAGACGGCCAACTCTTTATTGCGCGGACGCCAGCGTGAGGCCGGAGACGCCAAGAGAAAGATTGATCCCGACCGATCCTTCTACCGAGAGCGGCTGAAGTGCGATCGAGCGTCCAGTCCCGCCGAATAAAAGGTTTGCGCCGACGCCTACACCGACGCCTATTGCCCCACTCCCTCCAACGTAGGTGCCCGCGAGTCTACCCGGCGTGGGCCCGGAAGAAGGCGCGAATACTCCCCATGCCATAACGCCGCCAGCGGTGATGCCGATGTCGAGGCCGATCGTATTCATGACGCCGGCATAGGCTTCGGATTGGTAGGGACCGTTAGGCGTAAAGCGGCAGGCCATTCGCTGTTGAGACCCAAAGATCAGGCCGATAGACGGGGCCAATTTGCAGGTAAGCGAGCCAACATTTGTTCCTGGCGGCGCCTGCGCGGATGCCGGAGAAGCGGTCAGGCATGCGAGCGCAATCAGTGCCGGAACGATGCAGTTCTTGTTCATGGCTGACTTCCCGGGTGGAGCTCTGAGAGCCCCACCCTAGAAATTCGGTGTTGCTATGACTATGCAATTTCGACCCTTAGCTTGCCAGTCGGGAGGTCTACCTTGCAGAGCCTTGTCCATGCCGCCCCATGAGAACACAGCTCCAGGTACGGTTCTCAACTGAGAGCCCCTGCGCCTATTTGGCCTTCGCAAATTCTTCAACGGCCGGTGCCTTGCGAAGCAGCGTTCGGCGGTGGCCCATCAGATATTGCAGCCTATGAGCAGCGAGGCTCAGAGCGGCGACATCGGCATTGTCGGCGCCCTCACCGTTCGCGTTCCTGGCAAGCTCAACTTTCAGTATATCGTCAATCTTCTTCTCGATCTCCTGCAGTTCGGGCTCGCTCTCGGCACCCTTGATCTCACGGCCGAGTTCGTACAGCGGTTCAAGCATGCTCTTGGATGCAACGTCCGAGCCGGCGAAGCGCCAGGCTGCTACGACAATCGAGATCAGAGACCCAAGCAGCAGCGATACGTAATAGAGCTTGTCGTCATATTTATCGAGGAAGCTTTGCTGGTTGGCGTTGTAGTAGGTAGCGGCTCCCGGATGGATCGGTATGAACGCATCGGCATCCGTGCTGGGCGCACCGGCTTGAGCCAAAATCGGATATTGCGACAACAGATCCCTGCGAACGTCGACAAGCGATTGCGTCAGATCTGTAATCGTGTCGGCATCGACCGATTTGTTGGCGACAAGATAGAAGGAAACCCGCAGCGACGTGAGATCATCTGACGGCACCGGCGGGGCTCCGCGCAAAGTTCCCTTTGGAATGTCGTAGCTCTCATAATATTGCGCGACATTGGCGACCGCCCCGGCCGACTCGATTTCGATGAGCTTCGGAGCCGACCCCTTTCCACCATTCTGCTGAAACATTTCTCGGACTTTCGCCAGGTACTTCTCGGTAAGAGGAACAACAGCAAGCAGGGCGTGAACCTTTCCCGACGACAGCGCGGCCGCTGCCTCCCCAATGGCAACGTTCTGGAAGCTGACCTTGGCGCGATCGAACTGATAGACCTGCTTCAGGGCTTCGACGACTGTCCGATTAACGTCTCCTCCGATGACGCCAATGGTTATGTTGCGCAGATCGCCCAGGCCGTCGGCGCTCGCAGTCGACGGAGCCATGATCAGAACTACGCCGTGGGTCAGAAGAAGCACGCTGCGCGCGTCCGAAAGACCGCCGGTATCGCCACGAATTACGGCAAGATCGGCTCTGCCCCCAGCCAGCATCTCGGACGCTCCCGCGGACGTGCCCGCATTGACGACTTTCAGTCGGACATGAGCCCCCGATGCCGTCAGGCGGGCGGAGATCGCCGAGGTGAGCAACTGGGCTTCACCGTCAGACGATCCTGTGGCGACCGTTAGAAAAACGGGTTTGGCAAAATGGCGATAAACCAACCAGCCGCCGCCAATGATGGCAGCAGTTGCAACCCCGACAAGGACGATCCGGAGCCATCGCGGCAGGTTGGTGACGAGCTTCGTCATAGCATGCCCCGCGTGACCGACGCCTCTTTCGCGACGCTGAACTGATCTCAAGTCCAACAAGCGACAGGCCACACCCTTCATACGAACACGCGGGATTGTCGGTCTATGCAAAATCGGACGTCAGAGACATGCTCTTAATTTCGAACGGATTCCGCGGTTGTTTTCAGGTTTTGGGCCGATTGGCGGGCGCGGTGGCGCTCACGAATTACGGGATGACCGTTTTTGCATAGTCGCCGCAGCCGTGCGCCCGGTAGGCTTACTGTCAAGTTCCTCAAGCTGACACAGCAGCCCCGAATACATTTGAGAAGGGATGTTCACATGTTGACAAAACGCGATCTGCTTCGCTCCGCTGCGATGGCCGCGATTACCGTTCCATTGGTGAAGTCTGTCCCTGCGGGTGCGCAGAGCAAGCCCGAATGGCCTGACATCCGCGAGGCCAAGGCCATCGCCGAGGAAGGCTTTATCTACGGCCTGCCCATCGTGATGAACTACGCGGTCATGTACGAGTTCTCCGTGGACAGCACGAACAGCCAATTCAAGGCGCCGTTCAATCAGATCAAGAACCTGGCGCACGTCGCGACGTACAAGGACACCGCTGTCGTGACGCCCAACAGCGACACGCCATATTCCACTCTCTGGTTCGATCTGCGCGCCGAGCCGCTTGTCGTTTCGGTGCCGGCCGTGGAGAAGACTCGCTATTATACGGTTCAGTTGATCGACGGCAATACGTTCAATTTTGGCTATATCGGCAGCCGCGCGACCGGGAACGATGCCGGATACTACATGGTCGTCGGGCCGAACTGGCAGGGAGACACTCCGCCCGGAATCAAGAAGGTCTTCCAATCCTCGACCCAGTTTGCTTTCGCTGCCATTCGCACCCAGCTATTCAACACGGCAGACATGCCGAACGTGGAGAAGGTTCAGGCCGGCTACAAGGCGCAGCCGCTTTCGGCCTATCTCAAGAAGCCGGCGCCATCAGCGGCGCCCACGATCGAGTTTCCCAAAGCCGACGCCGAACTCGTGAAAAAGAATTTCTTCGAGTATCTGGACTTCGCGCTCCAATTCGCACCGGCAGGGCCGGAAGACGGCACTATTCGCGAGAAACTCGCGCGCATCGGTGTCGGCGCGGGCAAGACGTTCGCCTTCAAGGACCTTCCGCTCACCCACAAACTTGAAATCGGCCTCGGTATGAAGGACGGTGAGGAGAAGGTCGAGAAGTATCTCGAAACGGGCAGCAAGAACATCAACGGTTGGAAAGTTGGCTCGCTGTTCGGCGACCGACTGTTCTATAGCGGCGACTGGCTGAAGCGGGCTGCCGCAGCCAAGGGCGGCATATATGGCAACGACGCCGTTGAGGCCGTCTACCCGCTCACCAGAACGCTTGCCAACGGCGAGGTTCTCGATTGCTCAAAGCACAACTACTCGATCACATTTGCCGCCGGGCAATATCCGCCGGTGGAAGCTTTCTGGTCGGTGACCATGTATGACGGCAAGACGCAATTGCTCATCGAAAATCCAATCAACCGCTATCTGATCAACTCGCCGATGCTGCCCGGTATGAAGAAGAATGCAGACGGTTCTCTCACACTGCACCTCCAAAAGGAGTCGCCTGGCGGCGACAAGGAATCCAATTGGTTGCCGGCGCCGAATGGCGAAATCTACCTGGTCATGCGGCTCTATTGGCCAAAGACAGAAGCCCCATCGATCCTGCCACCAGGCTCAGGCACCTGGCAGCCGCCCGGCATCAAGGTAGCGTAATAATTTATTTCGGCCATGCGCTGATGCGGAGTGTCGGCTGCTGACGAGGAGAGAACGATGATACGCACGACGAGACTGCTTTGCACTACCGTCGCGGTGCTAATGATCGGCGCAGGGGCTGCGTCCGCACAGACCTACAAGATGACGACGCCTTTCGCATCGGGCGTCGCCGTGCCGGATCAGCTCGAGTCCTCGATCGGGACGCTGAATCTCAATTACGGCTACCCGTCAGCCGATACCGTTGAAAAAATCTACGACAACCTGGACCGTTCGCGCGCACTACAGGCTTATCTGCTCGCGATCCCAGTCGTAAATCAGGCCGGCATGCGCGATTCGCTGCGCAAGTTCGGACCTGATAACCAGACCAATGTGATCTGGGAAGGCTTGATGGATTCCAAGACCGTTGCGCTGACTGGCAACGACAACACGGTCTACAATTTCATGTGGGTCGACACGAGCAAGGGTCCGATCGTGGCCGAGATCCCTCCCAAGGTGCTCGGGACAGTGGACGACTTCTGGTACAAGTGGGTGGGCGACATCGGCTTCACCGGAGCCGACAAGGGCCAAGGGGGCAAGTACCTCCTGTTGCCGCCTGGATTCAAGGGTGACATACCGCCGGGTTATCACGTTTTGCGGCCGAGCACTTTCGGGAGCTACTTTGTCTTTCGCGCCTTCGTTGTGGACGGCTCCACCAAGCCCGCGATCGATTCGGTCAGGAAAGATCTGCGTATTTATCCCTTGGCCGAGGCCGCCAGCCCACCGCCAATGAAGTTTGTCAATGCCTCCGGAATTCCATCGAACTTTGTCTCACCGGGCGACTATTCGTTCTGGGCTCTGTTGAACCAGGTCATCCAGGAAGAACCGGCGGAGGGTTCCGATCCTACCACCTTGGGCCTGTTTGCCTCGATCGGCATCGTGAAGGGTCAGCCCTTCAATCCTGACGAACGGATGAAGAAGATCCTCACTGACGCTGCCAACATCGGCGCCGTGACGGCACGCACAATCGCATTCAAAATTCGTCCGAAGGATGCGTATTTCTATCCAGACAGTGCATGGCGCCTGCCATTTTTGGGCGGATACAAATTCGAGACGGCGCCGGGCGTCAGCAATCTCGACGGCGCAGTCTTCTACTATTACTTTGCCATCGCCGTGACGCCTGCAATGGAGGAGAAGATGGTGGGCCGCGGGTCTCAGTACCCCTGGTCGGTGCAGGATGCGAAGGGCAGTCCCTTTGATGGCGGCAAGAATTACAAGCTGCGCCTGCCGCCCAACATCCCGGTCAAGGATTTCTGGTCGGTTATCGTCTACGACAACCAGACCCGCTCGATGGTGCAAACCGACCAACAGGCCCCGAGCGTTAGCAGCCAGAGTAAGGGCGTCAAGACCAATGCAGATGGCTCGGTCGATGTCTACTTCGGACCGAATGCCCCTGCTGGAATGGAGAACAACTGGGTGCAGACGATTCCGGGCAAAGGCTGGTTCATGCTGCTGCGCCTCTATGGTCCGCTGGAACCGTGGTTCAACAAGACCTGGCGGCCCGGCGAGATCGAACTCGCGAACTGAGCATGGAAGATCTTCTCGAGCTGTGAACGATGCGTCCACTTCAGGCGCGCCTTTCATCGTACTCGCCGGCGGCGCGGTGACGCCCTGCACCCAACGGCCGCCGGATGCGTACATCGACCCGACCACTGCCTAGCCGGACGGCCATCTTTTATATAGCCGTCCGGCTCTACTGCTCAATCACAGAAGCGCGTTCGTTTCTACCGCTTGGCGAAAGAGATGGTAGCCGCCCGACACAAAGCGGGTTGACGGCGTTCAGATGTCTCTCGCACACGCAACAGACTGAGTGCAATGTATCAAGACACCCCAACCGTCACCCAGCTATCGCATGTGATCTCTCAGTCGGCGGCTCCAGCGTTTCTCCTGGGAGCGTTGGCCGCTTTCATTGCTGTCCTGATTTCCCGCCTGAATAGGATCATCGACAGAACGATCGTCCTGAACGGGATAGACGAGCAAGACAAGGTAAGGTCCAGGCTAAAACTCGATCTTCCGCGCCTAATGCGGCGTGCGGTGATGCTGAACCGGGCAATCTTCTGGGCGGTAGTTGGCGGTATCGCAGTGACGGCGCTGGTGATGGTCGCGTTCGCAAGCGCTTTCCTTCAGATACGGCACGAGCACGGTGTGGCCATTCTTTTCATAGTTGCCCTGGCCGCATTCGCCATAGCGCTGGTCGATTTTGCTCGCGAGGTGCGGATTGCGCTGAGCGAATTCGATCATTACGGTTGATGCAGGTGCCCGGTGCTACGGAAAGCGCCCAGGCTCGGCGTGAAGATCAGGGCTTGCGCACCCACTGATCCATCTGGAGGCACGTCAGCAAACTGACGTAGCTTGGCGTACCACCAACGGCCTCCTGGGCGGTGCAGCTTTCTTTCTGCGCCGCCGACATTTTCGACCAGAGCGCACCAAGCTGTCGCCGCGCCTTTTGCTCATCATTGATGCAACTCTTGAGAGACTGATCGACCGTGAGCCCCGCGGTAGCTGCAAGGTCGAGCTTGCAACTCCGGCCCACGTCGAACTTCGGCACGTTGTTGGCTGCTGGGACAAGCAATTGCGAACCCAGAATCATCATCGAGATCGAGATTGGCATGATGGCACCCGGCCTGTCTGAGGTCGCTCCCTGACCAGCTCCTTGCCCACCCTGTATCCAGTCGTGGGCTTTCGTCTATGCAATATCCGACAGGTCGACGGTCGACGTCTAACAGCAAAGGGGCAGCGGGGTCGATTTTGCATAGACAAGGAAGTACGGCCTCCTTGAGAATCTCGGACAATCAGGAGATGCGGACATGCGCCCCCAAATTGCACATTCGGCGATACTCATATTTTTCCTGTTGGCTTCAACCACAATCGCCCTTGCACAGACGGGCGAGTTCGCCGGTCAAGTTCCCGGTCCGATCGTTCATGAGGGTTGGCAGCTTCAAGACCAATTTCAAAATGCCCGATCGAAAACTTCCATCCTATCAGTGGCTCGCACAGCCGGGAGCAACGACGGCCGGCAGTCTGCGAGGCCGGCGGCAAGCGTCAAGTCCGCCAAGACAACGAGCGGCGGTCGATGAGGCTGTGGGAGCGGTCTGTTGTTGATCCGAGCTGATGAATTTTGCACGAGGTCTTGAACGCCGCGTGATCCGCCACTAGGCGTATTTCTTTTCTGCTCAGCCTGCCAAGGTGTTCTTCTAGTCAACCGCAACTGCGGCTGCCCAGCTGAAGTCATAATGAGCGCCCAACAACTTCATTGCGACAACAGCGACAAGAACGCAGATGATTTGCAACAACGTTCTGGTCGAGAACACGCTATTGAAGAGAGTCATGATGCCGCCTTCTAGCGCTGGTGACCGAGCCGGATTCCAAGCTTGAGCGCCTTTTGGCGGAGTGAGCCTTCGGAGCGCTTTGTGAGCTTCGCAATTCTTGCAACGGGAGTCTTCGCTTTCGAATGAGCGCGCAGCTCCTTCACGTCAGCCTTTGTGTACTCGCGACGCACAGGTTTCTTCTTCGCAGCCGTCTTCTTTGCCTTCTTCGCCACTTTTAGCTCCTCGATTCGAGAGTGGGCGTACTAGCACAGCCGCATTGAGGCGCAACTCTCCATCAGTTGACTCTATAGGCTGGTCCGATGCGTGAACTCGCTCATAATGTTAGTTTTTGCCGGCGATTTGATGCGGGAGAGATTCGGTCCCTGCCCGAGATTCAAGCACGCATTGATGCGCTGCTGGCGGCGGGTATGACCACCAGTGCTGCCAAATTCATCCACGACGAGCGCGGCAAGCAGAGGTTTGGAAAGGCGCTGGGCCGCGCGCTGGCGCGCCTTCACGCCGACCTTCGTCTTTTTCTTTGCACACGGGGCCAAGTGAGCACGGGGATGGCAGGCTACGAGCTTGCCAACAGCGCTTCCGGTCTGTCCGATTTGCACGCTACAGCGCGCAGGAGTTCGTCACCGCATCAGAGAGCGGTTTGTTTGGCACCGTAGGCGATATAGATCAACGCATCCCGCGCAATTGGGCTACGCGCAGATGGCATCGAAACAAGTCGGTCAAAGCCGGATTCGATTCCGGTCGGCGCGATTGTGAAGACCGAAACGGCATGCGGCGTGCCTGCTGCCGGGAGCCTGCTGTTTTATTTTTCCCAGCTAATAGCGCGCGTCATCTCTTTGGCATTTCTGTTGGTATCGGCAGCGATCGGCGACGAAAATTATCCGGAATTCAATTGGTTATGGTATTAGGCGATTCCGGCCAGGGGCACTAGGCTGAAAAATCTAATAAAAACAATAACTTAAGCCGTTGGTTCGATTCCATTTTTTTGGAATAGTTTTCAAGGATCGTTGAAAACACTGGTTAAAAAATGAGGTCCAGCCGTCCAACTTGTTGGTATTTTTGTTGGCATCGGGAAATTAAATGATCGCAGCGAATTTCGTTATTCCGAACGACGGAATCGAGCAGATGGCCCGCAGGAACGATGGCGCGGGCGCCAAACCAAAGCAGATCTGATCGACGTCGACTGCCGCGCCGCGCGACCGAAATTCGACATTGGCGACGGACCGCTTGCGCTTTTCGGCTCGCGCACGAAGCTGATGCAGCATTGGGCTGACCGCGCAGACGCCGCCCAGCAATAGCAACTTGGCGAAGGCCGCTTCGAGCCCGCGATCAGACTTTCTTCGACCGTGATATCGAACGCATTGGCAGTTTTTTGGCTCGGCGCGCTTCCAAAGTCAGATTGGCCAGGGTGAGCTTTCTCCCCCGCTCAGAGCGCACCTCGATGCGAGCAACGGGCGATTGATCCCGGCCATCCAGCATATCGGCTGGATAACCCGTCTTTGGAAACAGCCATCGGTCACCCCATTGCCGCAACGCTACAATGGTTGCGAATAGATCCTCACCCTTCTCCGTCAACACATACTCATGACGTTTGGCATCGCTATGGAGGGGGCGTCGTTCGAGAACGCCCCCATCAACGAGCTTCTTGAGACGAGTGGTCAGAAGATTGCGCGAGATTCCAATCCGCTTTTGAAAGTCATCGAAACGACTGACGCCGCCAAATGCTTCCCGCAGGATAAGGAGACTTCCCCATTCCCCTACCAGATCAACAGAACGTGCCATTGGACAATTGGCGTCGGCCCAGCTTTTTCGTTGCATGGGACATACTATCCGAGACCAAGCGCAAATTTAAACCTCTAAAATGATTCAAGCATTTCAATTCTTTAGTTGCATTATTGAACTTTTGCGAGTCAGAATCTCCATCTTTCCGAATAAATCGATTGCACGTCACGACGAACGACGTTATGAAAGTTCAATAACGAGACTAATACTTGTTACGTTTTTGGAGGAATTTTGATGCGTGCAGCGTTTGTGACCGGTTATGGCGACAATTCGGTTGTTTCGCATGGACAACTACCGGAACCCCTCGCTGGCCCGGACGAAGCCCTCGTGGAGGTCCGAGCAGCGGGTATCAATCCGGTTGAGATTGCCATGCGCGCCGGTCTATTCCATGCGGCGTTCCCTTTCATCTTCCCACAGATAATGGGTTTCGACATTGCAGGGGTCGTTCGATCGGCGCCCAAGAATTCTCCATTCAATGCCGGCGACGAAGTCTACGCGAGGCTTCCGAACCGCACCCTTGGTGCATATGCCGAGCGTGTTGCGGTGCCGCTCGACTTGCTCGCGCTCAAACCGAAACGGTTAAATTTCGCTGAGGCGGCGAGCCTGCCGACTGTTGCACTTACGACATGGCAGGCGTTCATCGAACGGGCGCGCCTCGCCAAGGGCGAACATATCCTGATCCAGGCGGGGGCTGGTGGCGTCGGATCGTTCGCAATTCAACTTGCCAAATATCTCGGCGCCACTGTAACCGCGACGGCGAGTGCCGCAAACCAGGAGCTGATGGCGGGTCTTGGCGCGGATCGCACGGTCGACTATGCCAAGGAGAAATTTGAAGATGCGGGACCGTTCGACGTCGTTTACGACGGTGTTTGTGGACCCTTGGTCGAACGCGGCATTGCAAGCCTGAAACCTGGCGGGCGGTATGTTGGTCTAGTCCGCATGGCGGACACGCAGTCCTATCGCGAAATCGGTTTTCCCGAGGCCGTAGCTGCCGGCGCGGCGGCCGGCGTTCAGGCTTATATCAAGCAGGCCCATGATCGAGGTGCCGAATTCCACGGACCGCTCACCAAGCCTGACGGAGCGCAACTTGCGGACATTGCGGCCATTGTAGATACGGGCGCGATCTCGGCAACGGTGACTGCCACATATGGGCTCGAAGGACTTGCGGCTGCGTATGACGCGCTCGCGACGGGCCGCACGCGCGGTAAACTCGTTGTCACCATATGATCCCTTGGCGGGCCGGTTTGCCTGATGCGCGCCAAGGTCGACAAGGACAACTCGTCCTTCGCTGAATACGAAGCCATCTTCAAGGCTCTGGCGCCCTGAAGACCACGCTGTACTCACGCAGCTGTGCCGCGGGCTAGGCGGCCGTCACAACTAAGCGCAGAGGAATGTAAATATGAGCATAGAGAGCTTGTTCTCGCCGTTCCGTATTAAGGGGCTTGAGCTGAAGAACCGCTTTGTGATGGCTCCCTTAACGCGTTCGTTTTCACCTGAAGGCGTTCCCGGGGATGATGTGGCTGGTTACTATCGCCGCCGCGCCGAGAACGAGGTGGGTTTGATCATTTCGGAAGGAACCGTCATCGACCGCCCGGCATCGAAGAATGATCCGAAGATCCCATTCTTCCACGGCGAAAAGCCTCTTGCGGGCTGGAAGAGGGTTATCGACGAAGTCCATTCAGTAGGCGGCAAGATGGGCCCACAAATATGGCACGTAGGCGCAATGCAGCATTCGCGCTTTACGCCGGGCGGGCCTGTTGACGCCCCGTCGGGCCTTTCAAAACCTGGCAAGCGTATCGCCGATCCCATGACCGAGGAGGCGATTGCCGACACCGTCGCCGCTTTCGCAAAGGCGGCAGCTGCCTCAAAGGCGCTTGGCTTCGATGTGGTCGAATTGCATGGTGCCCACGGCTACCTGATCGACCAGTTCTTTTGGACGGGTACAAATGAGCGCGGTGACGCGTTTGGGGGCGCTTCGATCAAAGAGCGCGCGAGATTCGCCGCGCACGCTATCAAGGCCGTGCGCCAGGCGGTCGGCCCGGACTATCCAGTCATTCTGAGGGTAAGCCAGTGGAAGCAGCAAGATTTCACCGTTCGCGTGGCGACCACGCCCGACCAGATGAGCGACTGGCTCAACCCGCTGGTGGAAGCCGGTGCAGACATCCTCCATTGTTCCATGCGTCGCTTCTGGCAACCTGAATTTCCTGAGATTGATGGTGAAGAGGGCCTGAGCTTGGCAGGTTGGGCCAAGAAGCTTACGGGCAAGCCGACTATAACCGTCGGTTCCGTTGGTTTGACCGGTGAATTCATCGCGGCGTACGGAGGCGAGAGCTCTAAACCCGCCAGTCTGGACGGGTTGATTAAGCGGTTTGAGCAAGGCGACTTCGATCTCGTGGCAGTCGGCCGCGCACTGCTCACCGATCCGGCATGGGTGAGGAAGATTCACCAGGGCCGCAACCACGAACTGATGGATTTTAAACGCGAAGACATGGCGGTGCTGACGTGATGCAACAGTCTGCAAATGTTGCCACGCACCTGGTTTGCCTTGCCAACGCTTATTACCGAAAGCCCGTTGAACACTGGCGCGATCGATGAAGAATGTGAGCAACGATTCGGTTTGTTTATCGTGCCGCCGCCGCCACGCTCCTGATCCCGGACTGACCGGTCGGCACACAAAGCAAGGCCAACAACGACAATCATTCGTCGTCAATTGGCGCCGGCTGTCCTGCATGAACTCGCTATAGCAGCTTGTCCAATGTGATCGGCAGGTCGCGAATACGACGGCCTGTCGCATTGAAGATGGCGTTTGCTACTGCCGCGCCGACTCCCGTGATGCCGATCTCGCCGATGCCACGTGCGCCCATCGGGGCGTGCGGATCGGGTATGTCGGTCCAGATCACCTCGATCTCGGGTACGTCCATGTGCACCGGGATGTGGTACTCGGCGAGGCTCGGATTCATGATGCGCCCGAGCCGCTCGTCGAACTGTGTCTCCTCCATCAACGCAAGGCCGATGCCCATGATGATGCCGCCGCGGAACTGGCTGGCTGCGGTCTTGGGATTGAGAATGCGACCGCAGTCAAACGAGCCGAGGAAGCGGCGCACGCGTATCTCCCCAGTTACCGCGTTGACAGCGACCTCGCAGAACATGGCGCCGTGGCTGTGCATCGACCAATGCTGCGACTCGAGTGGCGGCGGCGCGGTGCCCTCGACCACCAGTTCGTCCAGCTGCGCACGTGCCAGGATCGAGGCGTAGCTCTCGTGCCGGCCCGGCTCGTCTAGCTTGGCAAGACCGCCGTTGAAGCCACCCACTTCGTCTGCCGTCAGCCCGGCAAGTGGCGTATCGTTGCCCGCTAGCTTGAGCAGTTCTACCACCAGCTCCCGATGCGCGGCGATGACCGAGAAGCCGATCGAGGCGGTCTGTTGCGCGCCGGCGCCCCGTACCACCCCGGGCTGGAAACTGTCGCCATACCGGAAATCCACCTTGTCGAGCGGCAATCCAAGGCGGTCAGCGATCACCTGGGTGTGGGCCGTCATGGTCCCCATGCCCATCTCGTGCGCGGCGATCTCGACTGTCACACCGCCATCGCGTGACAGCGTCATGCGCGCTGCGCCGCCCGGCTCGCGGTAATAGGGGTAGGTCGCGGTGGCTACGCCCATGCCGATTTGCCACTCGCCCCCGCGGCGGCTGCCCGGCGCACCGCGCTGCGACCAGCCGAACCGCTCGGCACCGTCGCGGTAGGCTTTTTTCGTATCGCGCTGCGATGGCGGCGCGCCGGTCAACGGATCCGTCTCTGGCTCGTTCTTCAGGCGCAGTTCGATTGGGTCCATGCCCATCTTCACCGCGAGTTCGTCGATTGCGCTTTCCAGCGCGAAGGTACCAACTGCTTCGCCGGGCGCGCGCATGAAGGTACTGGCCAGCATGTCGACATAGGCGACTTCGAGGTGGAACTTGAGGCTGCCGCAGGCATAGGCGCTCATCACCGGCAGGATGAACGGCTCCGCCATTGATTTGTGCGGGCTGACCGCCACCGTCCCGGTATGGACCAGTGCGTCGAAGGTGCCGTCCGCCTGTGCGGCGATCGCAACGCGCTGCTCGGTCGGACCCCGGCCGCCAACGATGCGGTAGACGCCTTCGCGCGAGAGCATCATGCGCACCGGACGGCCGGACAGCTTGGCCGCCGCCGCGGCGAGCATCTGATGCCACCACAAGCACTTGCCGCCAAAGCCGCCGCCGACGAACGGCGAGGTGACGCGAACCTGTTCTTCCGCGATCCCGAACGCATGGGCGAGGCTCCAGGCGCTGTGCGCGACGAGCTGCGAAGCGTCGTGAACGTGCAGCGTATCCCCGTCCCACGCGACCGTGCAGGCGTGCAGCTCGATCGCGTTGTGGTTCTGGCGCGGGCTCGTGTAGCTGATATCGACCTTGTACGGCGCGGCGGCCAGCGCCTTATCCGTGTCTCCGCGTTCCATCTTGAGCGGCCGGCCCCCGACCTGGCCGGTCTCCGTGCCTTTGGCCTTGGCTTCGGCAAAGGAGGTGACCGAGGCCTCGGTCTCATATTCGAAGCGGAGCAGCGATCTGGCGTGATCGGCCTGTTCCTGCGTCCGGGCGAGCACCACCGCGATTGGCTGCCCGCTCCAGTGCACGCGGTCGTCTTGCATGATCGGCAGGTCGATGTTGCCCGCCGCTTTCGGCTGGGTCTTGATCAGCGGGACAACGGCCATCTTCGGCGCGTTGAGGTGCGTCATCACCAGCGTCACGCCGGGCGCGGCTTCGGTCGCCGCCGCATCGATCCGGCTGATGCGGCCCTTGACCACGTTGCTGAACGCGACCGATGCGTAGAGCATCCCGTCGAGCGGGAACTCGGCCGCGAACGGGGCCGCGCCGCGCACCTTGAGCGGACCGTCGAGCCGCGAGAGAGGCTTGCCGACATTGCCGTGCTGCTCGCGGATCAAGGGATCGGGCCGCCCACCGGGAATGAAGCTGTCCGGCGCGAGCTGGACCGCCTTCATCATCGCCATCTGCATAGCGCCCTGCACAGCGTTCTTGGCGTCCTCGAGAATGTTGCTCATGCTTCTGCTCCCGCCAGTTCCGAGAGCACGGCGGTGATCGTCCGCGCCGCCAGCTCGATCTTGAACCCATTGTGGTTGAGCGGCTTGGCGTCGGCCAGCTCTGCGTCCGCTGCCGCGCGGAATGCCATCGCATTTGCCGGGCCGCCTTTCAGCAGCGCCTCCGCCTTGGCCGCGCGCCACGGCTTGTGCGCCACACCGCCAAGCGCGAGCCGCACGTCCCTGACCATGTCACCATCGATCTCCAGCGCCGCCGCCACGGACACCAACGCGAAGGCGTAGCTGGCCCGGTCGCGTACCTTGCGGTAGCTGGAATGTGCCGCGATCGGCAATGCTGGCAGCTCGATCCCGGTGATCAGGTCGCCAGGTTCAAGCACTGTCTCGATGTCCGGTCGGACGCCGGGCAGGCAATGGAAGTCGCTCACTGCTACGCTGCGGGCTCCGCCCGCCCCGGTGATGTGGACCAACGCGTCGAGCGCGGCGAGCGCCACGCACATGTCGGACGGATGAGTCGCCACGCAGGCGTCTGATGCACCCAAAATGGCATGGATGCGGTTGAAGCCACCAATTGCATCGCAGCCCTCGCCAGGTGCGCGCTTATTGCAGCGCGAACCTTCGTTGTCGTAGAAATAGGTGCATCGCGTGCGCTGGAGCAGGTTGCCGCCGACCGTCGCCATGTTGCGGATCTGCGCGCTGGCGCCTGCCAGGATCGCGCGGGAAAGCACAGGGTAGCGGGTGCGCACCACGGGGTGTGCAGCGAGCGAGCTGTTTCTCACGCCCGCGCCGATCAGCAGGCCGCCGTCCTCGCGCTCCTCGATCGCGTCGGCCAGGCCGGTCACGTCGACCAGCGCCGTCGGCCGCTCGACCGTCTCGCGCATCAGATCGACGAGGTTGGTGCCACCGCCCAGGAACTTGGCGCCTGGCGTGGACGCCAGTGCGAGCGCCTGCCCCGCATCTCCCGCACGCGAATAGCTGAATGGGATCATTGCGCAAGTTCCTCAATGAGCGCGACGTCCGGCGCGCCGCGGGCGCTCCCGTAGACTTCGCTGATCGCGTCGATGATGCCGTTGTGCGCGCCGCAGCGACACAGATTACCGCTCATCCGCTCCTGGAGCTCGGTGCGGCTGATGGTGATGGTCTCGGCGGCAAGGTCTTCGGTCACATGGCTCGGGATGCCCCGTGCGATCTCGCTCGCCATGCCGATGGCGGAGCAGATCTGCCCCGGCGTGCAGTAGCCGCACTGGAAGCCGTCATGCTCGATGAAGGCCGCCTGCAGCGGGTGCAAGCTCTCGCCCTCGGCCAAACCTTCGACAGTCGTAATCGCGCGGCCGTCATATTGCACCGCCAGCGCCAGGCACGAGATGATCCGCTCGCCATCGACCAAGACCGTGCAGGCGCCGCACGCGCCCTGATTGCAACCTACCTTGGTGCCCGTGAGATGCAGATGCTCACGCAGCAGGTCGAGCAGCGAGGTGCGTGGATCGTCCGGAACGGACACCGTCGAGCCATTCACTTGGATGTACATATTCCGGCCTCCTTTGGAGCTAAGCCCACCGACCCGTTGGGAAGTCCGGCTGGAAGAGCCAGGACATGAGCCGGTTGATGCTTCCGGCGTTTTCTTTTAATCACCGGTTGCGCGTCGTGGCAGGACTAGTAGTATCCTAGGACTGCTAGTACCTGCATTCTGGGAACAAGGCCATGGCAGACCTCAGCCGAAGCGAGTTCGGCAACTTTCTTCGTTCGCGGCGCTCCAAACTTAACCCCAAATCGGTTGGTCTTCCCGATGGGCGAAGACGTCGCGCTCCCGGCTTGCGGCGCGAGGAAGTCGCCGAACTGGCCGGGATCGGGGTCGATTGGTACATCCGGCTGGAACAGGGACGGGCCGTCAGTCCTTCGGTCACCACAATTGACGCGCTGGCGCGAGCGCTGCGCCTCAGTAAAGTCGAACATGCGCATTTGCGTGCCCTGGCATCAGGAACCAATCGACGCCCCTTCACCCGGGAAACCGTTTCCGCAGCCCTTCGAAGCTTGGTCGAGTCACTCAATCAACCGGCTTACATCGCCGGTCGGCGGTGGGACGTTCTTGCCTGGAACAAGGCTGCCGCCGACATTTTTGGCTTTGATCGCCTGGCGGAAGAAGACTGCAACATTCTCGTCTGCGTTCTGCTCCATCCAGGATCGCGCCGGCTGTTTGGATCAAGCTGGGCCGAGGAGGCCAAGCGTGTCGTCGCGCGGTTCCGTGCGACCCACGATCTCTGGGCCGGCGATCCTGCATTCGTCGCGTTGCTGACGCGCCTTCGCGACGGCAGCCCTGAGTTTGCAGAATGGTGGGAAGCCCACGACATTCGAGGCGGCGTCGGCGGAATCCATCGCTTGCGACATCCAAAGAAGGGTATGTTGCGTTTTGCGCACGCAAGTTTCCAGCCGAATGATGATCCTGACCTGAAGCTCATCATATATACTCCAGCCTGAATTTATCTCGGCCTACCACTCGAAGTACTCCAAGTATCCCGCACAATTCGTCACCAACTTAGAGTCGTGTGTGTTTGCAAAGGTCCGCTTCGCGCCAGAAGCGACCCCTCGCAACTCAGAAGCGGCGCCGCCAGAAACGGCGCTGAGCACTGTGGCGACTTTTTCGAAATGACGCCTGAAACCAGAGCATCCGGCCGTACTGATTGCACGATTGCATTCTCGGCCTGAACCACAATTGTACAATTGTGTGGACATCGATTCCTGCATTATTGCTCCCCGCGCAAGCGTCAAGGCCCAACAGCGTGCTATCGCGCATCACGTAGTCCAAAATCGCGGGTTGGCGTACAAAATCGTGCGAATGGCGGAGAGAGTGGGAGTCAAACTCACGATTTTCAATCATTCCACTTCGAAGAAGACTGAAAGCTGCTGAGTAAGCGCTCGCCTGCCTCCACCAAATATTTCGAGTCTGAGCCGGGTTCGATTCCGGTCGGCGATTGTGGAGACCGGAACGGCATGGGCCCTGCCTGCTGCCGAGCGCTTGCTGATTTATTTTTGCGAGCTACTGCCGTCCGTCATTTTGTTGGTATTCCTGTTGGTATCCGCAGTAATCGGCGACTAAAACTATTGCAAATTCAACTCGTTATGCGACCAGGCGATTGTCGGCCAGGGGCACGGCTCCCCTCCCTAGCAAACGTCACATCCCCACTGTATAAGCCGGTAGCTTCTTCTCTGACTCGAGGGAGCTCGTATGAACGACCTGCACGCGTGGCTTTCCGAACAGCACCACGGCCTGCGAACCTTTCGTATCTTTCAGCAAAAGCTCGAGACGCTCGGCCGCGACGATCCCGCCCAGCGCGGCCTGTGCCGCTTGTTGAGCAGCCTCGTTGACAATTATGTCGAGGCCTTTGACGAGGCCCCGCTGCCGGTCGAAATCGCCGATGGTGCGTATCGGCGCCTGTTGACGCTGGTGGCGAGTATCGATCTCGAGGGCGACGCCGACCGCCGGCTCGCCGACATCAACCGCGTGGCGGAGAGCCAAATCTGGCAGTGACGTGGAAGTGCCGCACGCGGCTGACGTCGGCCCGGCCATGCTTTTTTACCCGCAGAAGACCGCATGCTGACGGGCCCGCTCGCCGCAGGCGTTCGACTTCGCCGAGCCAATACCTATATCGTGCAGCAACGGGTACCGATGCAGCGAGCAGCTTTGATGGCCAGGAGACGCACGACGGAAGCGGACGCCGACGATCTGCCCCGCTATTTCGTCTGGGTCCGCGGCCTCGATGGCCCGGAGCCGCAAAAATGGATGACGATGGATTTCGGCGTCGGCGACTGGAAGCGGCCGCTGGTGCTGGCCTGGCTGGATCTGCCGGAAGACGAGCGGCATCTGCCGCTGTCGGCGCTGGCGCGGCGGTATCCGCCGCCGCGGGTGGACGTTTCGTAAGGTGGCAACCTACGAAAATCGCCCCCTCACTTCCCCCTTACCGCGGTCGGCGTCAGGCCGAATCTCCTGCGAAAGCAGCGATTGAAATATGAGAGGTCGTTGAAGCCGCAGGCGAAGGCGATGTCGCTGATGCGGCCGTCGCGATGGGCGAGAAGATCGGCGGCCTTGCGCAGGCGCAGCTCGTTGAGGCGCGTGGTGAAGCTGGCGCCGGCCTCGAACAGCAGCTCGTTGACGTAGCGTTCGGAGAGGCCGGCGGCGGCGGCGAGCTTTTGCGCGGAAAAATCCGGCTCGTGGAAGCGCGCCTCGAGGATCGACAGAACGGCCTTGAGCCGCACCGCGCGCAGGCCCCGGCGTCGCGCGGCGACGGCGACATCGCTGCGGGCGCCGAGACCTATTGCGGCGAGATCGAGCAGATGGGCAGCGATCGCCATGCCGGCTTCGTCGACGGCTGCGGGATGGCGAAGCAGCAGGTCGCTGTAGTCCATCGCCAGCGACAGCGCGCCGCCGGGCTCGAGCTCGCAGCCAACGAGATCGTCCACGTTAGCGACCATCGCACGCAGCGTATCGACAGGCAGATGCACATTGGTGAAGCGCTTGTGGCTCGCGCCGTCGGCGGCGAAGAACGGCTCGTCCAGCTTGAGCAGCACCATCGATCCCGGCCGCATGGTGAATTCGCGACCGCGATGGACCACCTGCGAAGGGCGATCGCCCGTGTTGCGCGCGAGGCAAAAGCGGTCGTCGCCGGTCTCGAGCACCTGGCGCTTTTCGCGCCGGACCGTGACGAAGCTGCCGTCGCAGCGCCCGAGCATGGTGGTACCGATATGGATCGAGTTCATCGTGGCGCGAAACGGCACGTCGGACGCCGGATCGAGCTCGCCGGTGTTGGAGAAATGCTCGAACAACTCGGCGAAGCGGATGAAGCGCTGCCGGTCGGACAGGTCCTGCGGCAGCATGTCGGTCGAGAGCGCCTTCCTGATGACGGACATCGAAAGAACTTCCAAAAGGACTTTTGGGAAAAGCTCGTGCACGGAAGCGTGCCGCAGCCTGTCAGGCCTGAAATGAACGCCTGCCAAACACCGGCGCGCCGCAGGCTATCAGCACGCCAACGTGAATCAAGCTGCGCCGGTCAGTCCAAACCGCGCCGCCGCCGGCGCCGGATAGTCCAAGACGACCCGCACGGGCGGGCCCTATTGAGGCAGCGGATGCGGCATCCCGCCACACAAGGGACCGCATCCGGGCAAACGGGCGGCCCGAGTCTGACGCCCGCTGGAGGAGACAACGACATGCGAACCTCTCTACCCCGCAGCTTCGTACTCGGCGGCGCCATCGCGACCAGCCTCTGCATCGGTTACGCGCTGGGCGCGCAGCCGCACATGGACGAAGCCATCGCGATTCTGCAATCGGCCCGCGCCGAACTCGGCAAGGCCGAGCCGAACAAGGGCGGCCATCGCGAGAAGGCGATCGGGCTGATCGACCAGGCCATCGTCGAAGTGCGCGCCGGCATTGCGTTCGCCGCTGGCCATTGAAGCAGCGGCATTCGGGAGGACAAGACATGATGCGAACCGTGTTTGCCGCAGCCCTCGCGCTCGGCGCGATCACAGGCTCGGCCCAGGCCATGCCGCTCGCTCCGCTCGGCGCGGGCGCGAATGGCGATGTCATCGCAGTCGCCGGCGGCTGCGGCCCCGGATGGCACCGCGGCCCCTATGGCGGCTGTCTCAGGAACTACGCCAACCCGGCCGCGCATGCTTGCCCGCGCGGCTACCATATCGGCCCTGGCGGCGCGTGCCGCGGCAATGGCAGGTAGAGGCAAAACACTCCGCCTCTCCCCGTTCGCCGGGGGGAGGCGCCTGCCGGGACGGCTGCCCGGGCCGTCCGACACGCCGCCTGCAAGACGGAATAATCCGCGCCCGCTTCACCCGCGTCGTACCGCGGCTGCGCGTTCCCGCTTGCTACCTCAGCGGGATTGTGTGCAGAATGCACCTGCATTTTCATGACGCAACCATTGCAACCATTAATTGACTCCGGGGAGTGCTGCCCGGCTCGGGCCTGAAGCGCGCCCCCGTCGAATTGCCGGAGGGGCTCATGCCGCACCATGATGGCGCACCGAACGCCGATTCTGCCGGACCGGAACACGCGCATATCGAGATGCATTCCGACGGGACGACCACCACCGTCCCGCCAAAACGCAAGCTGGTGCTGTTCGCCGACGGCACCGGCAACGCGTTCACCACCCAGGAATCCAGCGTCTGGCGTCTCTACGAGGCACTCGACCACACCCAGCCGGACCAGATCGCTTACTACATCAAGGGCGTCGGCACCGCCGGCTGGGCGCCGCTCGCGGCGCTCGACGGCGCCACCGGCATCGGCGTGCCTGCCAACGTCCGCAAGCTCTACCGTTTCCTGTGCTGGAACTGGCGCGAGGGCGACGAGATCTACATTTTCGGCTTCAGCCGTGGCGCCTTCACCGCGCGCACGCTGGCGTCGCTGATCGCGAGCCAGTGCCTGGTGCCGGCGGTGGTTGACAAGGTTGCGGTGTCGCATGTGGAAATGCAGCGCAACACGATGGCTGCCTGGCGGGAATACCGCAAGGAGTCGGTCGGCTATCGCAGCCTGCCGACGATCTGGATCGTCCGCTGGATCCGCGACGTCCTGATCTATCTCTATCACCTCGTCCTTGGGCATCGCTCCTATGCCAAGGTTCGCGAAGCGATGGACGGCCGCAAACAAATCGAGATCGAATTCCTCGGACTATTCGACACGGTCGAGGCCTTCGGCGTCCCGGTCGAGGAGCTCCGCCTCGCGATCGACTGGGCGATCTGGCCGATCTCGTTCCGCAATCACCGGCTGTCGAAGACGGTCAAGCGCGCTTGCCATGCGCTCGCGCTCGACGACGAGCGCACCACCTTCCATCCGCTGCGGATCGACCAGCGCGATCCTCCGCAGGGACAGGTCGTCAAGGAGGTGTGGTTCACGGGAGTCCATTCCGACATCGGCGGGGGCTATCCGGACTCCACGCTGTCCTTCGTGCCCCTGGTCTGGATGACTGATCAGCTCGACGGCAGGCTCCGCTTCCAGGACGGCACGATCGAGCATTTCCGCGAGTACCAGTCGGCGATCGGGCCGATGCATGATTCACGCAGCGGCGCGGGGGTGCTGTATCGCTACGGCCCGCGTCCGATCGCGGACCGCAAGGAAGATGGCGGATCGCCGGTGGTGCATTTCGCCGTCGTCGAACGCATGCTGCACGGATGCGACAATTATGCACCGCTGATGCTTCCGGCAAATGCCCGGGTGCTGCTGCCGAGCGGAGAGGTGTTGCCGCTCACGAAGGACGAGACGCGCAAGGCCATGAAGTCGGCCTACGCGGCGAGAACAGGGGATCGGCAAAAAGCGGCTGAAGCCGATGCATTCACAGCGATGAGCCCGCCCGATGCCGAGATGGCCCGGCAGGTGCTCGACACCGTGTGGTGGCGCCGCGTGGCCTACTTCTCGCTGGTTATCGCGCTTGGCCTACTTGTCGCATGGCCCTGGATCGCGCGCGCAGTGGTGGGGTCGTCCAAGGATCACGGTCTCCAGGACACTGGCCTGCTCAAATGGATCACGTGGTTCGACAACGGCACCGGCCCCGTCGTCAAGCCGCTCGCGGATCTTCTCGCGAATGTCCTGCCATCCTATGCGGGGCCGTGGCTTGCCATCGCACTCTACTATCCCTTTCTCACTACGGTTCTTGTCATTGTCATCCTCATCGCCTGGAACAGGAACGCGGTGCTGCGCGACAGCATTCAGGAGCGCGCGCGACTGGCCTGGTACAGACCCGACCGGAAGACCTCCAGACGCCGGGTGAGCAAATCGGGTTGGCTGCTCGCGATCGGACGCTGGATGCGGCTGCACGCGTGGCCGGTACGCATGGCATTCACCAACGTCCTGCTGCCGGGCATTTTCCTCGTCGCCATCTTCGGCTCCGCCCTGCTGCTGACGTCCCGCGGCTATCTCAACTGGCGCGAAGGCATCGGCGACATTTGCGTCAGCAGCGTATCCACACGAGCCGTCGGAGACGTGCCGGCGACGGCCCGTGACGGCGAGTTGTTCCGCGTCAGCGATTTCTGCTGGGCGAGCCGCCTTGCGGTCGAGAAGGGGCGCAAATATCGCGTCTGGATTCAAATGGCCGATCCGTGGTTCGACCGCACCATCATGACGGGCCTGAACGGGTTCAAGACCCCGCCGGATCCGACCCATCACTCGGCCGTGCCGATCCTGCGACTCTACGGCGCAGACTGGTTCCAGCCAATCGTGCGGGTCGGCGCCAGAGGATCGAACAATCTGGCGCTGCTGGCCGTCAACAGCAGTCCGGCCGACGAGTTGCCGCGTCGGGTCAACGCGACGGTGCCGGCGTATGAGGACACCACGAGGGACAATTGCCCCATCCGTATCGAGGACTCCGCGGAGTTCAAGAAGCCGGACAGCGAATTGAGCCGTGTCTGGCGTCAGTTCGGAGATTTCGAGCCGATCCCGGCTGACGCGCTGCCGGCGGCACGCGCGCTATGGCGGCGGCAGGGATTGTCCGATCTGCTTGTCGCGGAGTTCGTGGCTCCCGAGTCCGGCGAGCTGTTCTTCTACGTCAATGACGCCGTCCAGTTCTTGCCGCGAATCGTACCATTGCGGTTCGCGCCGCGCTGGCTCGTCTCGCTCCAGGGGCCGCGCATCCAGTTCTACAACAACAACAGCGGCACGGCGACGATCCGGGTCCAGCGGATTCCAGCTCCGCCTCCGGCCGGCTAACGACGCTCCCGGGGCTGATTGCATGGAGGAGCCCATTGCGGCCCCCATGATTATGGGTGTCGCGGCGTCCGCACCGCGGCTAAGCTTGGCCCTGCGCCGCGGGGGACACGCGGTGCAGGACGACGATCATGACCGAACAGGGCGAGACGGGTGAAGCCATCACCATCCTCCTCGTCGAGGACGACGCACCGACCTGCTGGCGGCTCCAGGACGCGCTGGCGAAGGCCGGCTACGAGGTGCGCAGCGCCGGCACGCTCGCAGAGGCCCGCTCGGGGCTCGGCGACCGGGCGCCGCGCGTGCTGCTCACCGATCTGCGGCTGCCCGACGGCCACGGCGTCGAGCTGATCCGCGAGACGAGGCGGCGCTTTCCCGACACCGAGATCATGGTGATCTCGGCGCTCGGCGACGAAGAGAGTGTGATCTCCGCGATCACGGTCGGCGCCACCGGCTATCTCCTGAAGGATGCTTTCCCCACCGATATCGCCACCACCGTGCGCGATCTGGTCGCCGGCCATTCGCCGATCTCGGCCTCGATCGCCCGCTTCATCGTGCGCAGAACGCAAGGTGCCGCGCAGAATGCGGCCGACCCTCCGCCGGGTCCCGCGCTCAACACCGCAAGGCTCACCCCACGCGAGATCGACATCCTCTGGGGCATCGCAAAAGGCTTCAGCTACGCCGAGATCGCAGGCCATCTCGGCCTGTCCAGGCAGACCGTGCCCGGGCACATCAAGAACATCTACCGCAAGCTCGAGGTGCACACGCGCAGCGAGGCGGTGTTCGAGGCGGTGCAGCAGGGCCTGATCAAGCTGTGAGCCAGACTGTGAGCGAGGTCGCGGCAAAGGCGATGGTCACGGCGCAGGCGCTGCGGCGGCGGCGGTTCTCGCGCCTCGTTCCCTATGTCCTGCTCCAGCTGCTGGTCGTGATCGCCACCATCCTGGTACTGCGGCTGGTGCCGCCGGACGATCCCGACGACTACGCCGTCTCCGAATTCTCCCTGCGGGAGAACGGCGCGGCGCGGCCGGTGACGTTGCCGCATTACACCTCGTCGCGATATTCGCTCGACGACCCGCCGCTCTACAGTGGCGCCTTCACCTTCAGGGCGCACGACGCCGCGGCGGCGTGGTCGGTATTCCTGCCGCGCTTCAGCAACGGCGTGGAGGTCGCCGTCAACGACGTCGTGATCCTCGACAGCAGGCGCGATGCCACCGCCAACCGGCCCGACCGCAACACGCCCGAGATCGCGCTGGTCCCGTCAGCGCTGCTTCACGACGGCTCGAACCAGGTCACCGTGCGGCTGTTCGTATGGGGGCCACTGAAGGGCTTTCTCGACACTGTCTATGTCGGGCCCGACGCGAGCTTGCGTCCGGCCTACGAGACGCGCACGCTGCTGTTCGTTACGCTGCCGGTGGTGTTCTCCGCCTGGCAGTCGTTGCTGGCCGTGATCCTCGCGATCATGTGGCTGATGCGGCGCCGCGAACCGGTCTATGGTGTGCTCGCGGCAGGGATGCTGGTCGGCGCGGTGCAGGCATTCGTGCCGCCGCCGGTGCCGCCTGCCCCGTATCCGCAGCTCGCCGCCATATTGCTGGCGTCGGCGCCAATCGAAAGCGCACTGGTCGTCGTGTTCGCGGTGCTGTTCTTCGGCTGGCGCTGGCCGCGTTACGGCATGCTGCTGTTCGCGCCGGGCGTGATCATCCTGATCGTCGGGCTGCTCGCGGGCCAGCCGGCTCCGCGTATCGTCTTCCTGTTTCTCGGCGTGCCGACCGTAGGCCTTTGCCTGATGCTGCTCGCCGTCATCGTGACCAAGGCGGTGATCAGGCGGCAGGATGCGGCGAGCCTCACCTTCGGCTGCGCCGTCACGATCGTGCTGACCTGCTGGTTTCACGACATGCTCTCGGTGTTCGAGTTCGTGCCGGACGATCGCACCTTCGTCACCCGGCTGTCCTATTCGGCGATGCTGGTTGCGATCGGCGCCGGGCTGACCTGGCGCTTCGCGCGCGCGCTGAACCAGGTCGACAGCTTTGCCGGCCAGCTCGTGACGCGCGTGCGCGAGGCCGAGGAGCGGCTGAAGGCGAGTTTCGCCCGCGAGGAGGAACGCGCCAGGGCCACCACGCTCGCCAACGAGCGCACGCGGTTGATGCGCGATCTGCATGACGGTCTCGGCGGCCAGCTCGTCAGCATCGTCGCGCTCTCCGAGCGCGGACACGAGGGCGCGACCATCACGGACGCGGCGCGCGCCGCGCTGAAGGATCTGCGCCTCGTCATCGACTCCATGGACGACATCGGCGGCGACCTGATGCTGGCGCTCGGCTCCTGGCGCGAGCGCGCAGCGATGCAATTGCGGCCGCACGACATCACTCTCGAGTGGCGCGTGGCGACCCCGCAGGGCCTACCGCTGCATCCTGAGCTCCGGCCATGGCACGTCGTCCAGATCGTGCGCATCCTCGACGAGGCCGTGACCAATGCGGTCAAGCACGCACAGGCGCGCAATATCGCCGTCACTGTCGAGACGCTCGACAATGGCCAGGGGCCGTACGGCGTGATCAGCGTCGCGGACGACGGCAGGGGCTTTGCGCTGACCGGCACCGACGAAGTTGCAATCGCAAGCCAGACGATGCGGGGCCTGCGCAACATGAGAAGCCGTGCCGCGCGCTGCGGGGCGACGCTCAATCTGAGTTCGGATACCTCGGGCACGCGCGTGCGGCTGCAATTGCCGCAGATTTTCCCCGACAGCGATGCCGCCGCCAGCTGAAAAGGCCCCTCTCCGAACGTGTGGGACGCGCGGAGAGAGGGACGGGCCGGATGATTTGCCTGCGGAGGCGGGGGTTCGTCCGCAAGGCTCCTTCGCCCGAACTCTTTCGTCTTTCTCAGCGCACGCCGACGCGATTGACCGGACCACCGCGATTCATCGGCGTGCCCGCGCGTACGCCGACACCGGGCGCACCGACCCCGGGCGTCGCCACCGCGACCGCGGCGGCCGGCGCAACCACCACCGCGGTCGGCCGCACCACGCAGCCCTTGGGGATGCCGACCGTCTTGCAATAGACCACCGCTTGCGCCGGACTCGTGCCCAGCGACACCATCGCCGCACCCGCCAGCGCCGTGACCGTCAGCCCGGCGCTCAGCGCTCCTGCTTTCTTCGACATCTTGCTCTCCTGCTTCCCGTTCGGCGTCCCGATGCAATCACCGGGTCTCGCAGCCGACGTGCAGCCTGAATGGCAAAAGACGGCGCGCGGATACATGCCATGAAAATGGGGGTACGGCGGCGGGGCGGGCGGGCCGATGCCATGAACATGGCATGGACCTGCGCCTGGCGTTCGCGAGATGGTCCGGCTCGCTTGATCCCAGGCGGGACCAACGACATTCCCAAAGAGGTGTTTTATGAAGATTCCGGTACTTGCCGCGCTCCTGCTCGCCGCCACCGCCCTGCCCGCCGCGGCGCAATCCGGCCCGACGCCGCAGGAGCAGATGGCCTGCCGCAGCGACGCCGGCAAATTCTGCGCCGAACACATCGGCAAGCCGCCGCAGATGAATGCCTGTCTGCGCGAGAACAAGTCGAAGCTTTCGGATGGCTGCCGCAAGGTCGTGGAGTCGCACGGCGGGTAAGCCCGCCGTCGCTCCAGGATGCGTGCGCGGCACGGCGAGCCCGGAATGACGCAATCGCGTCGACGGCACACATCTCGCCGGCGCTAATGCGTCAAGCCATAGACGTCGATGCGCCCGTCATAGGTCGGGCGATAGATGCGGCCCTTCCAGACAATCGGACGATTGAACTTCGGATGCATGAAGGCGTGCTCCGGTCCCCAGTCCTCGCTGTCCCAGATCACCTGAAGCCGCTTGGAGCCGTCCGGATTGGTGGCGAAATTCTGCGCGTCATAGACCAGGAAGCGGCCCGGGCTGAGGATCATGTTGCTGTCCTGATAGGGCACCATCGCCACGATGATGCCATCAGTGCCGTTGTTGGCGGCAAGCGTGATGCTCCAGCCGGGCATGCCGCCCGGCGGACGCGGCGATTGCGGCGAGGCGATCTCGTCGCCCCCGGCGAGATAGGCCGTGGTCCCGTCCGCTGCGATCGACCACGCCCGCAAGGCGCTGTTCTCGCCGCCGACGAAATGCATGATGCCGTGAACAGCGGACTGGAATAGCAGCGGCGTGCCATGCAGGTGCCGCGTCGCGCCGCCGGGAAACAGGTTCAGCTCACTCGGTGATGCCGGCGCCGGCGGCACGGCTGGATCGAAATACGTGTACAGGATCGGCGGCATACGAAGCTTGTCGTAGTTCGCCGCGAAATGGCCGGCCGCAAGATTACCGGGTTGCGTGTTGCCGAGCGTATTGGCGTTGCCGGTGTAGAGGACGCCATCCTTGCCGGCGGCCAGAACGGCATGGGCGGACGCGACATAGACCGGACCGCCGGAACCGAAATCCTGGTCGCCCCACATCGACTCGTTCATCGCTTCCATGTGATGCGCCACGACCGACGCGATCTGCGCATCGATTGCATTGCGACCTGTCGTGACCGCGACATGCGGCATCTCGCGCGCGTGGAGAGGCTTGAGCGGCATTCCCATGCGCCTGGCATGCGCAATCACGGAAGGCAGGGATACGTTGGACGGCAATGCCGCCTCGTCATCGTCGTCCTCGGCCGCTGCGACCGCGGCGGCGCCGACCCGATTAGCGTCGGTCCATGGCGCCCACCAAGACACGACCTCGAAATGGGCAGGGTTTCCGGTGTGCAAGGCCAGCTGCACGATGCTCTCGCCGAAATCGCCGTGTTGCGGTGAAAACGCCCCGTTGCCGGTGATGACATAGATCGAACCGTCGGGAGCAACGGCTGGCCCCGCCCCGCTCTGCCATAGCCCGCCGCCGGAGCCGGTGACGGTGGCGCACCAGGCGGCAGCGAGCCGCCAGCCATGAACATCGACCGCAAGCAGCCAGCCACGCGCCGTCTTCGACGTCTCCGCGATGGTGCCGAAGGGAATCAACACGTGGTTCTGCGTCAGCGTCAAGGCACTGCGCTGCTTGCGCTGCGCCGAGACGAATTTCTGCACGGGTAGGCCGCCCGGCGGCGTGTAGACCGCGCCCTCAAGGTTCAAGAGGCCGTGCACCTTCGAGCCGTCGCTGATCCGCAGGGCTGCGAGAAAATGCTGCCCCTTGGCGACGCTGCCGTCGTTGCTGATCCAGGCGCAGGCATAGAGAATACCTGCCCCTTCATCGATCACCGGCGTCGAGAGAATGCCCCAATGGACGTTGGTCATGTGGCCGTCGATCGCCCTCGTTCCGACGATCGGACGTCCGAGATTCGTCGCCCAGATCTTGTGGCCGGTCACAGCGTCGAATGCATAGACCCAGTTGCCCATGCTGGCCTGGAAGATCAGGTCGCGGGTCTTGCCATCGGCCATGTGCACGCCGGCGACCGCCAGCGGCTGCGCCTCGAGCCTGGGATCGTCGGGAATCGGAAGGCTGAAGAGTTTGACGATACCTTTGTTACGGACGGCGGTCGCCGTCAGCATCGTTTCGGAATTGTTCGCACCGGTCCTGGCCAGGTCATAGCTGCGGGTGCTGACGGAAGCCACCATGGTCAGCTCCCGAATGCCTGGATGCTTCCGCCGACGAGCAGGCAGGCGCCGGCAAGCATCCGCCTGCGTTCGGGAGTCGTAGTCCGCAAGCTGAGCACCACGGCTCCGCACCCGAAGCCGAGGCCAGCGATCGCGGCGCTGGACAGCGCCACGAGGCCGATATGGTCCGGCGCGTGCGACACGACATTGTCCATCGCAAGCAGCGGCGGCAGGACGTAGACCCAGCCCGCCGCCTGTGTCAGGCGATGCGCGGCCGGAAGACGCAGGACCAGCAACGCGCCACACGAGATCAGTGCGACCGCGGCAAGACCGCCTGCGACCGGCACACTGACACCGAGCGCGGAACCCAGCGCGTCGCAAACGCCGAACATCAGAATAAGCGGCAGTACATGCCGTCGCGGAACGATGAATGCGAGCGCGAAGGCCACGATGAGACTGTCGGCGGACGTCCACAACAGATGCAATGACATGGAAACCTCCAGGAGGTTTGTAATACGAGGAAAGTGAGGTCAATCGAGGAAGCCGCGCCGCCGCGAGGCCCGAACACGCAGTCGCCGTCGCAACCGCGGCCCGCGCCTGCCCTCGCCTTCGATGTCGGCGGCAACTGGAGCGCGGTGAATCCGACATCCCGCAGAGCTTGCGCATGTCGCGCCGGAGAGACGAGCAGCCAAGGTGCTCGGTCAACCGGCGCCGGCACGGTGATACATTCGCCGTGCGGCCCGAAGACGCGGCCCCATGCTAACAGCGCTACGCCCATGACGCGGCCTCTGGCTGGCTACGTCAATCATGCATTGAACGGAGATCGTCTGGAAGTTGAAAATCGGGGCAAGCGCCCCTGCGGAGCGAACCGTCGCTCACGATCGCGTGCGCGACGGCAAGGAGGGACGCTAGTCGTCGTCAGGCCCGAACAGCCTGATCTGCGGGAAGCCGCCGCGCGGCCGGCTCGAGACATCGCGCGCATCGGAATCTTCGCGGATGTTGCGCGCGACGTCGTCCCAATCGGTGCGGTCGCGCATGCCACGCGACTCGCGAGGGTCGTAATGGCGGCGCTCGGCCCAGCGCTCGCGACGCTCCATCCGGCGCCTCTCGGACGCGGCACGCTTCACGTCAAAATCCCTGGCTTTGGCGTAAGCGTTGTCAATCGAGGAGGACGGTCCCGTCGAAGCCTGCTGCTCGGCAGGTTTTGCGACTTGCGGAGGCGATGCCGGTGCCGGGGACTGTTCCATCGCGGCCGCTTGCGAAGGCTGTGGCGGCGGCGGTTCAGCGTTCGCCTGAGTGGTCTGCGTGTCTAGCTTTGCGGCTTCGGACTTGGGTTCGGACTTGGCTTCGGACTTGGCTTCAGACTTGGACTCGGCCTGCGCCGGCGCGGCGGCCATGGCGCCGAAGGCTTGCGAGCCGGTGAGGTATTGCAGACGCTCGGATGGCGCGTTCGTCGTCGCGGGTTTGGCGGCGTCAGCGCGCTGCGCCATCTTGCTGGTATCGGGCCCCTGCTTGGGCGAGACCGGATTCATGATATTGCCGGCGACAATGCCGCCGCCGAGACCAATGGCGATGGCCGCGACAATGGTTCCGGCACCGACGAAATAGGCTGTCGAGGCGCGCATTGGTCCACTCCCTCTTTGGAGCGGGCAACGCTTGTCGATTGCCTGATGTTCCTGGTACGGGCGCAGTTCCGGGAGGAACTTACGCGTCAGATCTGCTGCGCGACCTTCTCGAGCCCGATGATGCGGGCGAGCTTGCGCACTTCCTCTTTCTGGTCGTCACGCAGCTGGAACAACAGCGGCATAGCGGCCGACTTCAACTGCTGGACCTCGTCGCAATTGGGATCGATCGGCACGCCCTGCACGTTCGGATTGGACAGCTTGTTTGCCGAAATCTTGCGGACGACATTGCGCAGCGCGGTCTCGACCGAGGGCCAGTAATATTCCTGCGACGACGACAATTTCAGACGGTCCCTGATGCCCGAGATCTGCATGTCGGAAAGCAGCGAATAGGATTTCTGCGGCTGCGGCCTGGCGGCGACCTTCGGCTTGGCCGGGACTTCGACGGCAGGAATCTCTGCAGCGGCAGGAGCCTCGTTCACGCTCGCCTTGGGCATCGGGAAATCGGATGGCGTGGCGGCGGCAAACGCCTGGCGCAACGGCTCGGTCAGCCCGGGCATTTGCGCGAGCTTGTCGGCCGGAACCTGGATCGGTTCGATCGCGGCCGAGGCCAGTGCCAGCGTCGGAACCAGACGGTCGGCCTTGGCGGCCCGGTTGGTTGCAAGCGGCTTGGGCGCCGGGGCCTGCGTGATCATTTCGGCGCTGACGCTGGGCACGCTGTCGCGGCCGAGAATGGCGGTGGTGGCGGCGCCGAGGACGAGGAAGCAGGTCAGCGCGACGATGGTGATGGCTTTCGACAAACGTCTCTCCGCGTCCGACTTCAAGTCCACGTGATCACAGCCCGGAAACTGGGCAAAAATTAAGGCTTAACCGTGCCATTGCGGCGGCAATCGCGCGGACTGCGGCGACACCCGGAAAGCTCAAGAGGATCAGGCAGCTAGCGCCAGATCGTAAGCGTCCTGGATGTCGGCCACGATCTCCGAGGCCTCCCAGACGCCGCGCGGCTCGACCGCTTGCAGCGTCACCGTCCAATTGCCGCCCCGGCGGGTGCGGGGGACGCTGACGATGTCGAAGCGGACATTGCGGCACAGCGGGTGGCGGGCCAGCGCATGGGCCACGCGAACGCGAATTTCGTCCAGCGAAGCCGCCGTCTTGGCGTTGAGAAAGTCGAAGTCCATCGCCTGTCCCTCTCGGTCCTGATTGGCGGCCGTGAGAGGGATTCTTGCCGGGCGTTGGTTAATCTGGCGTTAAGTGAGGGGCTTCGAAGAAGCGCTCGATTAACTGTGATGGGGACGACGGGGCCCTGTCGGCCTCCGCATTTTTACGGGGAGAGGCCGCCACCGGCCTCTCGATACTCGGCGACCGTCCGCGCGACGAGATCGTTGACCCCCATCACTTCGGTCACGCCCGATATCGAATGCCCGCCGCTCCAGATATCGCGCCAGCGCCTTGGGCGGCTCTCGCGCGCGTTGACGTCGATGTCCTTGCCGATGTCGATCGCGCCGCGCGTCGGCAGATCGTCGGGGTCGAGACCGGCTGCGACGATCGACGGCTTGAGCATGCTGGTCTGCAGGCCCGTGAACGCGGTGGTCAGGAAAATGTCGTCCGCGCTGCCGTCGACCAGCATTCGCTTGTGACGCTCGTCCGCCATGCTCTCGCGCGTCGCTATGAATTTTGTGCCCATGTAGCCAAGATCGCAGCCGAGCACTTCGCCCGCATGCAGCGCGCGGCCGTCGCTGATGCCGCCGGCGAGCACGACGATGCCATCGTAGAATGCGCGCACCGCCCGGACGAAGGCAAACGGGTTGAGCCAGCCGGTCTGCCCGCCTGCGCCCGCGGTGAGCAGCACGAGCCCGTCGGCGCCAGCCTCCGCCGCGCGCTGGGCGTGGCGGATCGAGGCCACGTCCGCCAGCACCAGCGCGCCGGCTTCATGCAGCGGCTTCAATACCGGCGCGGGCGATCCAACAGAGGTAATGACGATCTCCGGCCTGTGGCGCAGCAGCACAGCGAGATCCTGCTCCAGCCTCGCGTTGGAGCGATGCACGATCAGGTTCGGGCAGAGTGGCGCGGCCATGCGACCGGTTTGATCTTCGTGATGCCGCAGCCGCGTTTCGATTTCGGTGAGCCACGCCTCAAGCTGTTCGGCGCTGCGGCAATTCACGGTAGGGAAGCTGCCGATCACACCGTTACGGCAGGCCGCGACCATGAGCTCGACGCCCGACACCAGAAACATCGGCGCCGCGATCAAAGGCAGACTGAGACGATCGCGAAAGCGTTGCAGTCGATCGGACGTCACACATGCCTCCCTGCGCGAGCTTTGTCGTTCCATCCCGCATTCCTGTGCTGGCCTTGCGCGCAACATTGGCACGTCAAAAGCCGATGGCAAAGCAATGAGGAAACATATGTCCGATCCGCTCCACGCATCGTCTCCGACAAGAAGGTGCTGCGCGCGAGCTTTTGGAGCGGGCGGGACCGGATGGTGGGATAGACGAGGTGCCTTACCGCTTCTCGATCACCAGGCTTTGCACCGCGCGGCCGAAATAGCCCTGCCGGTCGGCCAGCCGCGACATCGCAAGCCCGGCGCCATCAGGACCGATCCAGGAGTCGCCGTCGAGCAGGATCCACTCGCCGATCGGCTGGCGCGAAAAGCTCACGGTGAGGTCGGCGTTGATGTAGGTCCAGGCGCGGAAGTCGAGCGTCGAGGCGGTGCCGTTGGAAAAATCGGCCGCAACCACGGCGCGCATCGCCTGCGACACGGCTTCGCCTGCGATCAGGGGATGGTCGACGCGAAACCAGATCGCGCCGGCGCCGGCTTGCCCGAAGCGGCCGCGCGCGGCGCGCATCGAGACCGAACGTACGAACGGGCTGGTGGCGGCATGACCGTCCTCGAGCAGGGACTCCTCGGGCGAGGGCAATTCGACCGGCAGCGCCTTGACGTCGTCCGGCAGCGTCAGCGCCTGGCGCTTGACCTTGAGCACGGTGGCGCCGACGACCTGCACGCCGTCGGCGAGCAGCTTGACCCCGCAGAGCTGGATCTTGCGGCCCTCGCGCAGGACCTCGGTCGCAATCGTGAGCGGCGCCACCGGCACCGGGCGCATCAGGTCGATGGTGACGCGCGCGATGTCCATCGTAACAGGCGTCGGAATGCGCTCAGCCGCCCACGTCACCAGCGAGGCCGGCGCCGAACCGTGCTGCATCCGCCGGTCCCACGGGCCCGCAGCCTCAGGGCTGGTGACGACACTGTTGCCGTCGACGCGGTAGATGGGGGTCATCTCGCACTCGATCTCGGGTGGCGTTCCCCGGACGCAGCGCAGCGCACTTGCGGTGCGCTGCTGATCCGGGGTCCATTTGTGGCGGCGATGGGTCCCGGCTCTGCGGCGCGGCACTTCGCGCCGCACCGCGTCCGGGACACTAGAGCGATCACAACGGCGGATCGATCGCCTCGTCGTATTCGCGTTTGAAGCGCGCGATCATTTCGGCGGCGGGCACGATTCCCTCGATGCTGCCGACGCCCTGGCCCGACCCCCAGATTTCCTTCCAGGCCTTTGGCTTGGCGCGCTCGCCGGAGGCGTCGGTGCCGAAGTTCATCTTGGAGGGATCGGACGTCGGCAGGTTTTCCGGATCCATGCCGGCGGCGAGAATCGACGGCTTCAGATAGTTGCCGTGCACGCCGGTGAAGAGGTTGGAATAGACGATGTCGTCGGCCGTCGCGCCCGCGATCATCTCCTTGTACTGCTCGACCGCATTGGCTTCCTTGGTGGCGATGAAGGCCGAGCCGATGTAGGCAAAGTCGGCGCCGAGGATGCGCGCGGCGCGGATCGCCTTGCCGTTGCCGATGGCGCCCGACAACGCGATCGGGCCGTCGAACCATTTTCGCGTCTCGGCGACGAACGCCAACGGCGAGATCGTGCCGGCATGGCCGCCGGCGCCGGCCGCGACCAGGATCAGGCCGTCGGCGCCCTTCTCGATCGCCTTGTGCGCGAACTTCTGGTTGATCACGTCGTGGAAGACGATGCCGCCCCAGCCGTGCACGGCCTGGTTCAGCTCCTCGCGTGCGCCGAGCGACGAGATGATCATCGGCACCTTGTACTTGGCGCAGAGCTGCATGTCGTGGTCGAGCCGGTTGTTCGATTTGTGCACGATCTGGTTGACCGCAAACGGCGCCGACGGCTTGTCGGGATGCGCGCGGTCATAGGCCGCGAGCTCTTCGGTGATCCGTGCCAGCCACTCGTCGAGCAATTCCGGCGGCCGCGCGTTCAGCGACGGAAACGAGCCGACCACGCCCGCCTTGCACTGCGCGATCACGAGATCGGGCACCGAGATGATGAAGAGCGGCGAACCGATCACGGGGATCGACAGGCGTCCCTTGAACAAGGCAGGCATGGACATTGCGAGACGATCCTCTTTTGGCTGTCAAATCGAAGTTGGGAGCCATACCAACAAGGCAATCTTTCCACTGTCAAGTATTGCGTTTTGGCGCCGTGGAGGACGCGGTTACCGCAATTCCAAGTCGCGGAATTCTTCGCGGGGCGACGACATCACGCAATCAGATCAGGATTGATCAGCCGCTCGAACGAGAACATTTCGTCCCATTTCTCCTGCGTCAGCAGCTTGCGCTCGACCACGACGATCTGGTGCAGCGACTTGCCGCTCTTGTAGCCCTCGCGCGCGATCTCGGCGCATTGCTTGTAGCCGAGCAGTGGCTTCAGCACGGTGACGATGCCAAGCGAGTTGAGCACCATGTTGCGGGTATGCTCCTCGTTGGCGGTGATGCCCACGACGCAATTCTCGCGCAGGCTGTTGACCGCGCGCTCCATGGTACGGATCGAGAAGAACAGCGCGAACGAGATCACCGGCTCCATCACGTTGAGCTGGAGCTGGCCGGCAGAAGCTGCGAGCGTCACCGTGGTGTCGAGCCCGATGACGAGAAAGCTGGTCTGGTTGACGACCTCGGGGATCACAGGATTGACCTTGCCCGGCATGATCGAGGAGCCCGGCTGGAGCTGCGGCAGGTTGATCTCGTTGAAGCCGGCGCGCGGGCCGGAGGCGAGCAGGCGGATGTCGTTGCAGATTTTTGTCAGTTTGCTCGCGGTGCGTTTGAGCACACCGGAGAGCTGCACATAGGCGCCGGTATCCGACGTCGCCTCGACGAGGTCGCCGGCGAGGATGAAGTCGATGCCGGTGAGCGCGCTCAAGTGCCGGACCGCGAGCTTGGGATAGCCGTGCGCGGCGGTGACGGAGGTGCCGATCGCGGTCGCGCCGAGATTGATCTCGCGCAGCAGCGCGCGGGCCTCGGAGATTCGATCGACCTCCTCGCCCATGGTGGTGCCCCAGCCGCGGAATTCCGCGCCGAGCGACATCGGCACCGCGTCCTGCAGATGGGTGCGGCCCATCTTCAGCACGCGCTCGAATTCGCGGCCCTTGGCGAAGAAGGCCTCCTGGAGCTGGCGCAGCGCGGTCATGTAGCTCTCGAGCCGCAGGATCAGCGCCAGCCGGAAGGCGGTCGGATAGGTGTCGTTGGTCGACTGGCCGTAATTGACGTGATCGTTGGGGCTGACGTGCTGGTAGTCGCCCTTGGCAAAGCCGAGCGCTTCCAGCGCGAGATTGGCGATCACCTCGTTGGCGTTCATGTTGGTGGAGGTGCCGGCGCCGCCCTGGATGAAGTCGGTGACGAACTGATCCATCATGTCGCCGGCGATGACGCGATCGCAACCCACGATGATGGCTTCCGCGACCTTGGTGTCCACCGCGCCGAGATCGCGATTGGCCATGGCCGCAGCCTTCTTCACGTAACCAAGCGCCTTCACGAAGAAAGGCTCCTGGTTCATCGGAATGCCGGTGATGTGGAAGTTCTCCTTCCCGCGGATGGTCTGGACGCCGTAATAGATGTCGTCGGCGATCTCACGTTGTCCGAGGAAGTCCTGCTCCGTACGGCTCATGGGCGCTCCTTGCTTGCTCGCGCGACGTCCTCAGTTCTGGCACAGCGCGCTGGTGACGAAGGTATCAGTGCGGCAGTCGTCCGGTTTGCGTTGCCGGCCCGGGATCAAAACCTTGGCCGAGCATTTTTCCGCGGAGTCGGCATTCAGGCTCTTGCCTTCCGTGTAGCCCTTGCTCTGACAGAGTTTGTCGGCGGCGAGCTTGCAGTCGGGCGCGCCGTTGGACGAGACCGGACAGGCCGTGCGACCCGACACCATGGTCGAGGGCGTCGCCAGCCGCGACAAATCGTTCATGGTCTCGCCCGGGCTTTTGATCGGCGGCAGGATCGAGGGCAGCTTGTCGAACAGCTTGCCCATTTCGTTGATCAGCCCGGGATTTTCCTCACGCGCCGGCGGCGACGAAGGAGATGATGAGGGCGGCGGCGCAGCCTGCGGTCCCTGCTCCTGCAGGCCGAGCGCCGGCGGCGCGGATTGCGGCCATCCGGTACCGACGGCAACCAGCAGGAGCGAAAGCACCACAAATATCAGCGCCCCCAGTCGCAGGACCGGATTGCCGGATCGAAGCATCATGACGGCAACCGTAGCCGAACCTGGCGCAGTGGCAAAGCGCCTTGGGTTAGATCAATTTGATCGCGACCACAAAGCCGAGCACCAGCACGGCGGCGCCGATCGCCACCCAGAGACCGAGATGCTTCTCGATCCTGACCCGGATCCAGTCGCCATAACGATTGAGCAGGATCGCGACGATGAAAAAACGTCCGCCGCGCGCAACGATCGAGCAGACGATGAACAGGATGAGATTGTAGCCGGCAAAGCCCGAGGTGATCGTGACGAGCTTGTAGGGGATCGGCGTCAGCCCCTTGAGCAGGATGATCACCGCGCCCCACTCGGCATAGGAGGCGCGGAAGGCATCGACCTTGTCGCCGAGGCCATAGACCTGGATCAGCCAGTGACCGACCGAGTCGAACAGCAGCGCGCCGATGGCGTAGCCGAGCAGGCCGCCCAGCACCGACGTCGCAGTGCAGATCGCCGCATAGACCCAGGCGCGCTGCGGGCGCGCCAGCGACATCGGGACCAGCATCACGTCCGGGGGGACGGGAAAGAAGGAGCTTTCTGCGAAAGCCACGGCACCCAGGATCCAGAGCGCGTAAGGCTTGTGAGCGGCGTCGATGCACCAGTCGTAGATACGTTTCAGCATGGCGCCGCGATGAAGCACCATGGGACGGATTTGTCCACCGCGAGTTTTATGACGTTTTTAGTGGCGCTTGCGCGCCACGCGACCCTCGAGCGCGACAATTGGCCGCCTGACAGCAACGCGCGGTGACGCAACTTTAGGCAGCTTCATCGGCGACTTCGGCAGCTTCTCGGCGATGCCGAGCATGTCTTCCCGCCGCGTCATTTCGCGCCAGACGTCCTCGGGGCGCACGCCGGCCGAGGCCCAGAGCACCGTGAGGTTATAGAGCAGATCGGCGCTTTCCCGGATCACGGCAGCGCTGTCGCCATTGACCGCATCGATGACGACCTCGATGGCCTCTTCGGCCAGTTTTTTCGCCATTTTGGAGGGCCCACGCTGAAACAGCCGGGCTGTACGCGATGTTGCCGGATCAAGATCCCTGGCCGCGAGCACAGCCAGATAAAGCCGCTCAAGCGAATCACTCATGATGTTGAAACTACTCTAAACCAATGGCGAACGCGTTAACGCACTACAACAAAAGCAAAAAACAGGCCGTCGCGGCAAGAGCGACGGCCTGTTGTGGTCAAGACCTGGTAGCCAAAGCTAGTAGCAGTTCGTGTAATAGCCTTGGCCGCAGAGCTCCGACGGAGCGGTGCCGCCGTAACGCTGATACTGGTAGTTCGGGCCCGGTCCATAATAGGGGCCGTAGCCGTAATAGACAGGGCCGCTGGAATAGACGGGACCGCCATAATACGGCCCGTCATCATAGGCGTAGGCGTCGCGGGTCGCCGCGATCGCGAGGCCGGTGCCGACGATGCCGGCAAACGCCGCGGCAGCCGCTGCGCCGCCACCACCATGCCAGTGGCGGCCGCCGGCGTATGAGGCGGTCGGGGCAACCGCGGTCAACGCCAGCACCGCGGCGGTGGCAAGCACGGCCTTGCGGCCGGCAAACTTGGAAAAGCTGTCAAACATGTCCTGGACCCTCCTTGGGACCTCGAATGGTGCCTGACGACAGGCTCATGGCTCTCAAACACCCACATCCCATGTTGGGTTCCCCTACCCCAACACAAGCTGAACGGGGTTGCGTAATCGTGACGCAAGCGCCGCTCATCCGCCGTTCATGTTGGTGCGGACACAGTTGTCGCCAGCCGGCGCTGCGAGCGTCACGAAACCACAACAATGCGGGACCGGCGCGACTGATGTTCGGATTCAAGACGACCGCCCTTCGCTGCCTGCTGGCCCTTGCAATCTCGCTTGCCGCGCTGACTGCACGCGATGTCACGGCGGCTGAGACCGCCGCGCCCTCTATTGCGATCCACTTCGCCTTCGACCGCCCGATCGATGCGAGCATGGCGCCGTTCTTCCTTGCCGCAAAGGACGGCAGCTTCGGCGCCGAGCGTCTCAACGTCTCCTTCAACAGCGTGGCCGGATCGCCGGAGGCGCTCGCGCGCGTCGCCAAGGGCGACAGCGAACTCGCGCTCGTCGACATCAACGAGTTGATCCGCTTCCGCGACAAGGATGATGCGGCACCGGTCAAGGCGGTGTTCGTGCTGTTCAACCGCGCGCCTTACGCGATCGTCGCCCGCAGGAGCCGTGGCATCCACCTCCTGCCCGACCTCGACGGCAAGACCGTCGGCGTTGCCGATAGCGACCTATCGATGCGGCTGTGGCCGGCGCTGGCACAGCAGAACGGCATCATCACGGCGCACGTGAAATTCCACAAGATGAGCGCCGCGGTGCGCGAGCCAACCCTCTCCGCGGGCCAGGTCGATGCCGTCGCCGGCTTCAGCTATCTCTCGGCAGTGAACCTGCGCGACCGCGGCGTGCCAGGCGGCGATCTCGTCGTGCTTCGCTATGCCGACTATGGTTGCGAGGCTTATGGCTTTGCCGTCGTGGTCAACCCCGCCTTCGCCGCGGCCAAGCCGGACGCCGTGAAGGGATTCGTCCACGCATTGATCGCCGGCATCAACGCGACCGTGAAGGACCCGGCGCGCGCGGCGGACGAGGCCGCGAGCCGCATCGACGGCGGCGACCACGATGTTGAGCTGGAGCGCCTGCACACGGTCCTCGTCGACAACATCCTGACCGACGAAGTCAGGCGCAACGGCCTCGGCGGCATCGACCCGGCGCGCATGGACCGCTCAATCGAACAGATCGCGCAGGATTTCAAATTCCGCAAACGGCCGGCGGCGGGCGACATCTTCGACGACCAGTTCCTGCCGCCGGTCGCGAAACGGCTGATCAACTGAGCAAAACCGACACCTTCCGCTATATCTCGCGGGCGATCCCTGATTAGAGTATGGACTCACTCCGATCTATCCGCCCGAGCTCCTCGCCCCATGCCCATCCTCCGCCTCTACACCCGCGTTCTCGAACTACTCGGCAAAGAGGCGCGGCTGGGCTGGTTGCTGGCGTTTGCCAACCTCCTGCTTGCCGCCTCGCAGTTCGCCGAACCCGTGCTGTTCGGCCGGATCGTCGACGTTCTCTCGGGCAAGACGGTCGCCGGATCGGACTCGGCCTGGCCGTTTCTGATGGCCTGGGTGGCGTTCGGGCTGTTCACCATCGCCTGCAGCGCACTCGTGGCCTTGCAAGCCGACCGGCTCTCGCACCGCCAGCGCCAGGCGGTGCTGACCGACTATTTCGAGCACATCCTGCAACTGCCGCTGACCTTCCATTCCGGCACCCATTCGGGCCGGCTGATGAAGGTGATGCTCAACGGCACCGATGCGCTGTGGCGGCTCTGGCTCGGCTTCTTCCGCGAGCACTTTGCCGCGATCCTGTCGGTCGTGGTGTTGCTGCCGCTATCACTGTACCTGAACTGGCGGCTCGCGATCCTGCTGTTCGTGCTCTGCATCGTCTTCACGGCGCTGACGACCTTCGTGGTGCGCAGAACCTTCGGCATGCAGATGGAGGTGGAGGAGCACTACAGCGAACTTTCCGCGCGCGCTTCCGACGCGCTCGGCAACGTCGCGCTGGTGCAGAGTTTCGTGCGCGTCGAATCCGAGGTGAAGGGCTTGCGCTCCGTCGCCGACCAGTTGCTCGCGGCGCAAATGCCGGTGTTGTCGTGGTGGGCGCTCGTCACCGTCATCACGCGCGCCTCCACCACCATCACGGTGCTCGCGATCTTCACGTTGGGCATATCGCTGCACGACCAGGGGCTGACCTCGGTCGGCGAAATCGTGATGTTCGTGAGCTTCGCGACGCTTCTGATCCAGAAGCTCGAGCAGGTCGTGAGCTTCATCAACAACGTGTTCATGGAAGCCCCGCGCCTGCGCGAGTTCTTCAACGTGCTCGATGCGGTGCCTGCGGTGCACGACCGGCCCGACGCGATCGACGCGGGTCGGCTCTCCGGCCTCGTCGAATTCAACGACGTCACCTTCTCCTATGACGGCAAACGGCCGGCGGTCGAGGATCTCTCCTTCACCGCGCTGCCCGGCCAGACCATCGCGCTGGTCGGCGCGACCGGCGCCGGCAAGTCGACGGCGATTGCGCTGCTGCATCGCGCCTTCGATCCGCAGTCCGGCTTCATCAGGATCGACGGCATGGACGTGCGCGGGGTGACGCTGACATCGCTGCGGCGGAACATCGGCGTGGTCTTTCAGGAGGCGCTGCTGTTCAACCGCTCGATCGCGGAGAATTTGCGCGTCGGCAAGCCGGACGCCACTGAGGCCGAGATGCGCAAGGCGGCGGAGCGCGCGCAGGCGCTCGACTTCATCGAGCGCAGCGGCGGCTTCGAGACCAATGCCGGCGAGCGCGGCCGCATGCTGTCCGGCGGCGAGCGCCAGCGGCTGTCGATCGCCCGTGCACTGCTGAAGGATCCGCCGCTCCTGATCCTGGACGAGGCGACCAGCGCGCTCGACGCCGTCACCGAAGCCAAGGTGAATGCCGCTCTCGACGAAGTGATGAAGGGCCGCACCACCTTCGTGATCGCTCACCGTCTCTCCACCATCCGTAATGCCACGCGGATCCTGGTGTTCGAGAACGGGCGTGTGATCGAAAGCGGAACTTTCGATGAACTCGTGGCCAAAGGCGACCATTTCGCCGACCTCGCCAGGGCCCAATTCATGGTTCAGGAGAACGCACGGGCCAGCGTGACAGCGGCCGAGGCTGCCGCGACTGCCGCCAAGTCGCCTTAGCAAGTCTCCACGATACCGTCGAAATTCGGCCTATTTCATTGCGGAATACCCCGCTGATGCCCCTATTCCCGACGCACGAGCCGGTATAGGTTTGCGGCGCCGCAAGCGGCGGCGCTGGATTTCAGAACCGAACATCAGATCACGAGAGCCGACCGGAACCGGCGGGTCTCCAAGGACCGGAATCGGATAGTGCACGCTCTTCGCCCGCTGCTTCGCAAATCCCTGTTCAACCTGTTCGCCGCGGCACTCGCATGCGCCGCATTGCTCGCGCCGCGCGCGGCGGGCGCCGAAGCCCTGCTCCTGATCGAGGCCGACAGCGGCAAGGTGTTGCAGGCGGAAAACGCGACCATTCCCTGGTATCCGGCTTCCGTCACCAAGATCATGACCGCCTATGTGACGCTGAAGGCGGTCAAGGACGGCAAGCTCACGCTCGACACGCTGATCACGGTGTCGCCGACAGCGGCCTCCCAATCGCCGTCGAAGATGGGGTTCCGTCCGGGAACACAGCTCACCGTCGACAACGCGCTGAAGATGATGATGGTGAAGTCGGCGAACGACATGGCCGTCGTGCTCGCCGAAGGCGTCGGCGGCTCGATCGACGGCTTCTCCGCGATGATGAACGACACCGCGCAGAAGCTCGGCATGACGCAGACGAGCTACGTCAATCCGAACGGCCTGCCCGCCGACGGCCAGATCACGTCGGCGCGCGACCTCGGCATTCTCGCGCGCTCGTTCCTGCGCGACCTGCCGGAATACGAATACTTCGTGCATATCCCGGCGATCCGCTTCGGCAAGCGCGTCACCGGCAATTTCAACAAGCTGATCGGCCGCTATCCCGGTGCCGACGGTTTCAAGACCGGCTTCATCTGCGCCTCGGGCTACAACCTCGTTGCGTCGGCGACACGCAACGGCCGCCGACTGATCGCGGTGGTGCTCGGCGCCAATTCCGGCACCGCGCGCGCGGTGAAGGCAGCCCAGCTGCTCGAGCGCGGTTTCTCGCAAGACAACCTCACTTGGCTCCGCCCCTCGCTCGGCACAGTCGAAAAGCTGGTGCCGGTCGACGCCTCGCCGCCGAACCTGCGCGAGGACATGTGCGGCGGCCATCGCAAGCGACCGGCCAGCGACGATGACGATGCGCTGATCGCGGCCAATGGCGGCACGACAGGATCGGCCTCCGCGACCGGCGGCGAAGCCCAGGTCACCTTCTTCACGGCCGGCCTCCAGCCGCCCCTGATGAAGGCGTCCGAGCTGATGGCCTCGGCCCCGGCAGCGGCCGAACCCGTGCTGGTCTATACCGGCCCGACCCGCACCGGCACCGCCCTGATCGCGGCGGTCGCGGCCGATGCCGACCAGCAGGCCACGCCAAAGCCGCGTGGCAAGAAGTCGCGCGTCGCCAAGAAGCCTGACGCGGCCGACAAGCCGAAGGACGCCAAGACGGATGCCAAGACGGCTGCCAAGACAGACGCCAAGACGGCGGCGGCAAAGCCGGATGCCAAGCCAGCTGACGTCAAGAGCGACGGCAAGACCGCAGCCAAGCCGGCCGGGACCAAGCACGCCGCGGCAAAATCCGATGCGGCGGCAAAACCAGCGGCAAGCAGCGATCAGGCTCCTAAGCCCGCCAAGCCGAAGGCAGCGACCAAGCCCGCCGCCAAGCCGGCCAACAACAGTTAACGGCGCACCGAGCTGAGACCCGCCCGTACTTCGCACTGCGGCAACGCGGTTTGCGGGGATTCCGGTAGCTACTCCCCGACCTTTGCCCTAAGCCACGACGACTTGCCACCCGTTCCGGCAAGCTCGATACTGGCAGCAATGAGGCAAGCCCGAGACACAACGGGCTCTGGTAAATGAGGGAGTTTTCCATGGAGCGCATCTGGCTCAAGCAATATCCGCCCGGCGTGCCTGCTGATATCGAGCCGACGCAATACGCATCGCTGGTCGACCTCTTGGAGGAGAGCTTTTCCAAGTTCGCCGACCGCAAGGCGTTCATCTGCATGGACAAGTCGATCAGCTATCGCGACCTCGATCAGATGTCGGTTGCGCTGGCCGCTTATCTGCAAGGCCGTGGGCTGCAGCGCGGCGCTCGCGTCGCCATCATGATGCCGAACGTGCTGCAATATCCGGTCGCAACCGCCGCCGTGCTGCGCGCCGGTTTCACCGTGGTCAACGTCAACCCGCTCTACACCCCGCGCGAGCTCGAGCACCAGCTCAAGGATTCCGGCGCCGAAGCCATCATCGTGCTGGAGAATTTTGCCCATACCGTCGAGCAGGTGATCGCGAAGACGCAAGTGAAGCACGTCATCGTCGCCAGCATGGGCGACCTGCTCGGCTTCAAGGGCGTGATCGTCAATCTCGTCGTCCGCCGCGTCAAGAAGATGGTGCCGGCCTGGTCGCTGCCGGGCGCGGTGTCGTTCAACGATGCGCTCTCGGCCGGCCGCGGCGCGACGTTCAACAAGCCAAAGCTGTCGCCCGGCGACGTCGCCTTCCTGCAATATACCGGCGGCACCACCGGCGTCTCCAAGGGCGCCACCCTGCTCCACCGCAACATCGTCGCCAACGTCCTGCAGAACGACGCCTGGCTCCAGCCGGCGCTCGCCTCGCCTCCGCATGTCGATCAGCTCATGATCGTTTGCGCGCTGCCGCTCTATCACATCTTCGCGCTGACGGCCTGCTACCTGCTCGCGGTACGCGCCGGCGGCTGCAATCTGCTGATCCCCAATCCGCGCGACATCGCAGGCTTCGTCAAGGAGCTGGCAAAATACCAGGTCAACAGCTTCCCGGCCGTGAACACGCTCTACAACGGGCTGATGCATCATCCCGATTTCAAGAAGCTCGACTTCTCCAAGCTGAAGATCTCCAACGGCGGCGGCATGGCGGTGCAGCGCACCGTGGCCGAGCAGTGGAAGGCGGTGACCGGCTGCTTCATCGCCGAAGGCTACGGCCTGTCCGAGACATCGCCGACGTTGACCTGCAACCCCGCGACCACGACCGAGTTCTCGGGATCGATCGGCATCCCCGTGCCCTCGACCTGGATCTCGATTCGCGACGACGACGGCAACGAATTGCCGCTCGGCCAGCCCGGCGAGATCTGCGCCAAGGGCCCGCAGGTGATGTCGGGCTACTGGAACAGACCGGAAGAGACCGCCAAGGTGATGACCGCGGACGGCTATTTCCGCACCGGCGACATCGGCGTGATGGACGAGACCGGCTACACCAAGATCGTCGACCGCAAGAAGGACATGATCCTGGTCTCCGGCTTCAACGTCTATCCGAACGAGATCGAGGAAGTGATCGCGAGCAATCCGGGGGTGCTCGAATGCGCCGTCATCGGCATCCCCGATTCCAAGTCGGGAGAGGCGGTGAAAGCCTTCGTGGTCAAGAAAGACCCGAACCTCACGGCCGAAGCCGTGGTCAAGTTCTGCCAGGAGCAGCTGACGGGCTACAAGGTGCCCAAGCACATCGAATTCCGTACCGACCTGCCGAAGACCAATGTCGGCAAGATTCTGCGCCGGCAATTGCGCGACGAGAAGAAGGCGGAGGCGGCGTAAGGCGCACCGCTGGTTGATGACTGACGTCGGCGACATCACGCCGGCCGGCATTCTCGCCTTCTGGCGCGAGGCCGGTCGCGAGCGCTGGTACAAGCACAGCGACGCTTTCGACGCGGAGGTCAGGCGTCGCTTTCTTCTGCTATGGAAGAGAGCGACCGCCGGCGAGCTGGCCTCCTGGGAAGACAGCGACGAGGGCGCGCTGGCGCTCGTCATCGCGCTCGACCAGTTTCCCCGCAACATGTTCCGCGGCACGCCGGAAGCCTTTGCCAGCGACGCGCTGGCGCGCGACGTCGCCCGCCGCGCAATCGAGAGGGGCACAGATCGCAGGATCGATCCCGTCCTGCTCGAATTCCTCTATTTGCCCTTCATGCATTCCGAGCACCTACCCGACCAGTTGCATTGCGTCGCGCTGTTTCAGAACACCGACAATGCGGAGAACCTGAAATACGCCCGGGAGCACGCCGACATCATCCAGCGGTTCGGCCGCTTCCCCCACCGCAACCGCCTCCTGGGACGCGAGACCACGGAGGACGAGCAGGCGTTCCTCGACGACGGGGGGTTTGCCGGCTGATGACATAACAGTGAAGGGCCGCGACCCTCGCCTCCTCCCCCACCGGCAACATTGTGCAGCGCCGCCGCACGGTCTAAAAAGCGGGACCGATTTTCAGGGAGACTTCACGATGACCATCCAGACTGGCGACAAGCTGCCCGAGGCGAAATTCCGAGTGATGACGGCGGACGGCCCGCAGGTGAAGACCACCGACGATATCTTCAAGGGCAAGAAAGTGGCGCTGTTCGCGGTGCCCGGCGCCTACACCGGCACCTGCCACAAGATGCATCTGCCGAGCATCTTCCTCAACGCCTACGCCATGAAGGACAAGGGCGTCGACACCATCGCCATCGTCTCCGTCAACGACGCCTTCGTCATGAACGCCTGGAAGCGCGACACCGACCAGCGCGACGAGGCCATCTTCCTCGCCGACGGCAATGCCGACTTCGCCAAGGCGATCGGCATGGAGCTCGACGCCTCCGGCAACGGTCTCGGCATCCGCTCCAAGCGCTATTCGATGCTGGTCGAGGACGGCGTGGTCAAGAAGCTGAACCTCGAAGCGATGCCCGGCAAGGTCGAGGTCTCCGGCGGCGATACGCTGCTGGGGCAGCTGTAAGCTTTTAGACGCCACTCTCAGCCACAAATAACACTGTCATGCCCCGCGAAAGCGGGGCATCCAGTATTCCAGAGACGTCGCGATTCATTACAGCCGCCGCGGCGTACTGGATCGCCCGCCCCAGTGCGCAATTGCGCTCAAGGCGGGCGATGACAGTTGAGAGTGGAGCGCCGACCGCGGCTACTCCGCCACCCTCTGCTGCAACCGCGCCTTCACGATCCCGTCGCGCGCCAGCTGATCGGCGCGCTCGTTTTCGGGATGCCCTGCGTGGCCCTTGACCCAGTGCCAGCGTACCTCATGCGCTTTCAGAGCGGCATCGAGGCGCTGCCATAGCTCGACATTCTTCACCGGCTTCTTGTCGGCGGTGCGCCAGCCGTTGCGCTTCCACCCGTGGATCCAGCCGGTGATGCCCTGCCGCACATATTGGCTGTCGGTGTAGAGATCGACGGTGCACGGCTTCTTCAGCGCTTCAAGCGCGGAGATCGCCGCCATCAACTCCATCTGGTTGTTGGTGGTGTGGCGCTCGCCGCCGTTCAGCTCCTTTTCCTTGTCGCCGAACTTCAGGATCGCGCCCCAGCCCCCGGGCCCGGGGTTTCCCGAACAGGCGCCGTCGGTATAGATCGTGACGTTGGGAAGCTCGCTCACGCGACCAGCCCTGACGGCATCAGCCCGTAGTCGCGCACGGTTGAGACGCTCTGGTGGAAGCGCAGCTTGCGGACATATTCCAGCGGATCCTTCGGCTTGACCAGTGCGCCGGGCGGAACGTTGAGCCAGTCGACCAGCCGCGTCAGCAGGAAGCGGATCGCGGCGCCACGCGCGAGCAGCGGCAACGCAGCCTCTTCCGCCTCGGTCAGCTTTCGCACCCGGCCATAAGCATTGAGGAAGGCGCGCGCCTTGGTGACGTTGAAGGAATGATCCGGCTCGAAGCACCAGGCGTTGAGGCAGATCGCGACGTCATAGGCAAACCAATCGTTGCAGGCGAAGGTGAAGTCGATGATCCCCGAGAGCTGGTCGCCGAGAAAGAAGACGTTGTCGTTGAAGAGGTCGGCGTGGATCACGCCTTCGGGCAAATGCTTCGGCCAGACCCCGCTCTCGAGGTAGTCGAGCTCGTGGCTAAGGAACGCGCGCAGGCCCGGCTGCACCTCGTCGGCCCGGTGTGATGCCGCATCGAACAGCGGCCGCCAGCCCGAGACCGAGAGCGCATTCGCACGCTTGATCGCGAAATTGGCGCCGGCCAGATGCATCTTCGCCAGCGCCCCGCCGACGCCCGCGCAATGGGCGGCGTTCGGCTTGCGCGGCCAGACGCCTTCGAGAAAGGTGATGATCGCGGCCGGCCGGCCCGACAGCTCGCGCAGCGCTTCGCCGTCTCTTCCCTTCACCGGCAGCGGGCAGTTGATGCCGTGCTCGGCGAGATGCGTCATCAGCGCGAGGAAGAACGGCAGATCGTTCTTCGCTACGCGCTTTTCATAGAGCGTGAGGATGTACGAGCCCTTGGTGGTGTGCAGCAGGAAGTTTGAATTCTCGACGCCCTCGGCGATGCCCTTGTAGGAGAGCAATTCGCCGAGATCATATTCGCTCAGGAAATCCGCAAGCTCGTCGGCGGCGACGTCGGTGTAGACCGCCATATGGGTCTACTCGGCAGCGGCTTCGGGGCGCACCTGGCGCGGCAGCGGGAAGAACTCGTTCTCCTCCGCGGCCGAGACCGTCTCCACATGCAGCGTGAAGCGCTCGGCGAACGCGTCCATGATCTCCTCGACGATCACTTCCGGTGCCGAGGCGCCCGCGGTGATGCCGAGGCTGGTGATGTTCTCGAACCGCTTCCAGTCGATTTCGGTGGCGCGCTGCGCCAGCACGGCGATCGGGCAGCCCTCGCGCTCGGCGACCTCGCGCAGGCGCTGCGAGTTCGACGAGTTCGGCGCACCGACCACGATCAGCGCGTCGACCACCGGCGCCACCTTCTTCACCGCGAGCTGGCGGTTGGTGGTGGCGTAGCAGATGTCTTCCTTGTGCGGCCCGTTGATGTTCGGGAAGCGCTCTTTCAGGAGCGCGACGATCTCCGCGGTGTCGTCGATCGAAAGCGTGGTCTGGGTCACGAAGGCGAGGTTGTTCGGATCCTTCGGAGCGATGGTCTTGGCGTCCTCGGCGGTCTCGATCAGGGTCACGGCGCCAACCGGAAGCTGGCCGAGCGTGCCGACCACCTCGGGGTGATGGGAATGGCCGATCAGGAAGATCTCGCGGCCGCGCTTGAAATGGATCGCGGCCTCGCGGTGCACCTTGGTCACCAGCGGGCAGGTCGCATCCAGCGAGAACAAATTGCGGGACGTCGCGTCGGCCGGAACCGATTTCGGCACGCCATGGGCCGAGAACACCACCGGCGCGGTGGTATTTTCCGGGATCTCGGCGAGCTCCTCGACGAAGATCGCGCCCTTCTTTTTCAACCCATCGACGACGTACTTGTTGTGCACAATCTCATGGCGAACATAGACCGGGGCGCCATACTTATCGAGCGCCCGTTCCACGGTATCGATCGCCCGGACCACCCCGGCGCAGAAGCCACGGGGAGAACAAAGCACGATCTTGAGGTCTGGTTTGGCTGACATTGAGCAATCTCGGGACCGAATCACCTCGCCAAATGGGCGGGAAGCGGTCGATGGATGAATAGGGGCTTAGATACGAGCTTACAGCGAGTTCAGAGGGAATTGGGCCCCCTTTCGGGCGCTGTCAAGGCACTATCTATAGCAGAACCATTGCGTGGCTACCCCCTCCGGGCTTATATAGCGCGAATTCCCAGTCATCGCTGATGACCACCGGCTTCGCCTCCAAAGGGGTGGGCGAAGCACAAAGGAGATTTGCCATGAGCAACGCACCTCTGATGCCCAAGGCGACCGCCGTTTGGCTGCTCGACAACACCGCGCTGACCTTCGACCAGGTCGCCGATTTCACCAAAATGCACCCCCTCGAGGTGCGCGCGATTGCCGACGGCGACGCGGCCCAAGGCATCAAGGGCATGGATCCCCTTTCCAACGGCCAGCTGACCCGCGAGGAGATCGAGAAGGGCGAGAGGAGCCCGGACTACCGGCTCCGCCTCCAGGAGAGCAAGGTGGTGCTGCCGCCGCAGCCCAAGCGCAAGGGCCCGCGCTACACCCCCGTCTCGCGCCGCCACGAGCGCCCGAGCGCCATCCTCTGGCTGCTGCGCAACCATGCCGAGTTGAAGGACGCCCAGATCATGCGCCTGGTCGGCACCACCAAGAGCACGATCGCCAGCGTCCGCGACCGCACGCACTGGAATACGTCCGCGCTGACGCCGATCGACCCCGTCACACTCGGCCTCTGCTCGCAGATCGAGCTCGATTTCGAAGTGGCGCGCGCGGCGAAGGAAAAGCCGATCGACACAGCCTATGGCGGCGCCACCCTGCTGCCGGCCTCCGAGACCACCAAGAAGGACGAGTTCGAGCCGGCGGAGAAATCCAGCGACGACCTCAACGTCGACGCCGTGTTCGCCAAGCTCAAGACGCTCGGCGGCAAGAAGCAGGAGGAGGAGGAGTAATCCTCCGCTTTCGATCTGATTTTGAACGCGGCGGGGTGACTCGCCGCGTTTTTGTTTGGGCTTGTGTTGAACAGCGCGCCCATAGTGGCCTCACGGAAGCTTTCAGCCCAGCTCGATCGTGTCGTTGACCTCGTGGACGAGTCCGACGCTGTCGATCGTCAGCACCATCTTCGCGTTGAGCTTCTCATGGTCCTTGATCCGACCTGCCGCGATCGCATCGCGCACGGCCTTTTCGATCTCGCGCTGCGAGGTGACGCCGACTCGCTTCAGGAATTTGCGCAGGCTGGTGTTGAACTGGTCCTCGTTCATGGTGGCCTCCGTAGACCGGGCGGCTTACGGCCGCTCCGGATGGTTCAGCATGTATTCGCCGAGATCGCGCTGGCGGCGGTCGGAGCGGGCGGTCGCGGCGCTGCGCTGGACGTCGCGGTCCTTGCGGCAGGCCACGTATTCGGGCGAGCCGGCTGCATAGCCGCGGCTCTGGCAGACCGCGTCGTCATCGTCACCGCCCATCGCGACCGGCGTCTGATAGCGCGCCGAGCAGGCGGCGAGAGCGACGGCTAGCAGTACGGCTGTGAGCAGGCGCGGCGCGACGACGAGTGGCATACGAGGTTCCCTATTGGCCGGCCTTGTTTAGCGCGGAATGAGGAGATTGTAAGTCCCGCAGCACGCCCTCGTCATGCCCCGCTTTCGCGGGTGATGACGGCTGAAGCCGGAGCAGCGGCGTCAAGCCATCCTGGCAGGACGGTGCGATCACACCCTTCCCTTCAGCGCCTCCCCGATCTCGTCGAGCACCTTGGGATCCTCGATCGTCGCGGGCATGGTCCAGGTCTCGCCGTCGGCGATCTTCTTGATGGTGCCGCGCAAGATCTTTCCGGATCGCGTCTTGGGCAGGCGGCCGACAACGATCGCGAGCTTGAAGGCGGCAACGGGACCGAGCCTGTCGCGCACCAGCGCGACGATCTCTTTCTCGATCTCGGCAGGGGGCCGCTTTACGCCGGCCTTGAGCACCAGGAAGCCGCAGGGTACCTCGCCCTTGATCGCGTCCTTGACGCCGAGCACGGCGCATTCGGCCACATCGGCATGCGAAGCCAGAATCTCCTCCATGCCGCCGGTCGAGAGCCGATGGCCGGCGACGTTGATGATGTCGTCGGTGCGGCCCATGACGAAGACATAGCCGTCCTCGTCCTTGTAGCCGGCATCCGATGTTTTGTAGTAGCCGGGGAATTCGGTGAGATAGGCTTCCTTGAAACGTTCGTCCTGATTCCACAGCGTCGGCAGGCAGGCTGGCGGCATCGGCAGCTTGATGACGATCGAGCCCATGATGTTGGGACCGACCGGCTTTGCGGCCTCGTCGACCACGTCGACCTGATAGCCCGGCATCGGCACCGTCGGCGAGCCGTGCTTCACCGGCAGCTGGCCTAAGCCGACCGGATTGCCGGCGATGCACCAGCCGGTTTCGGTCTGCCACCAATGGTCGATCACCGGCACCTTCAGCTGCTGCTCCGCCCATTCCACCGTCGGCGGATCGGCGCGCTCGCCGGCGAGAAACAGCGTGCGGAATTTGGAGAGATCGTATTGCCGGATGAACTTGCCTTCCGGATCCTCCTTGCGAATGGCGCGGAACGCGGTCGGCGCGGTGAAGAACGCAACCGCCTTGTGCTCGCTGATCACGCGCCAGAACGCGCCGGCATCGGGCGTGCCGACCGGCTTGCCTTCATACATGATCGAGGTCGCGCCGTGCAGCAGCGGGCCGTAGACGATGTAGCTGTGGCCGACCACCCAGCCGATGTCGGAGCCGCACCACCAGACCTCGCCCGGCTTGACGCCATAGAGGTTGAACATGGACCATTTCACCGCGACGAGATGGCCGCCATTGTCGCGCACGACGCCCTTGGGAATGCCGGTCGTGCCTGACGTATAGAGGATGTAGAGCGGATCGGTGGCCGCGACGGGCACGCACGGCGCCTTCTTGCCGTCGTTCATCGCCTTGCGGCGCAGGTCGGCCCAGTCATAGTCGCGGCCGGGCGTGAGGTCGCAGACGAGCTGCGGACGTTGCAGCACGATGCAGGCCTTTGGCTGGCTGCCTGCGAGCCTGATCGCCTCGTCGAGCAGCGGCTTGTACTGCACGATGCGACCGGGCTCGATGCCGCAGCTCGCCGAGAGAATGAGCTTTGGCTGGGCATCGTCGATGCGGGTTGCGAGCTCTTTCGCGGCAAAGCCGCCGAACACCACGGAGTGCACCGCGCCGGTGCGCGCGCAGGCGAGCATCGCGACCACGGCCTCCGGCACCATCGGCATATAGAGGATGACGCGATCACCCTTGGCGACACCGAAATCCTGCATGATGGCGGCGATCACCTGTACTTCGGCCAGCAGTTCGGCATAGGTGAATTTGGTGACGCTATTTGCCAGCGGCGAATCATGAATCAGCGCGACCTGGTCGGCGCGGCCGCGTTCGACATGGCGGTCGAGCGCGTTGTAGCAGGTGTTGACGACACCGCCGCTGAACCAGCGGCCATAGACCCCCTGCAAGGGATCGAAGATCTTTTTCGGCGGCTCGATCCAGTCGATCTCCTTGGCCGCCTCGGCCCAAAAGCCCTCGGGATCGGCCAGCGAGCGCGCATAGACCTCGTGATAGCTGCTCTTTCCGTCGCCTTTTCCTCGGACGTTCATTCCCGCGCTCCCGTTCCCATTATTTCGCTTGGCCTTGACCTTGTGGCAGGACAAACGTCGCGCCATGACAGGGATCAAGTACCGGCCTTGTTTGGGGGCTATTTTCCCGGGAACGGGCCGCGGTTCAAGCTGAAAGAACGGTGCTAAGCTATCCATCGCATTCAGCCGCTGTAGCCGCTCCTGCATGACCTTCCTGAGATCATAGCCCGGGCGGCCGAAGCTGGTATTGCGGGTGACGAGGAAGTCGCGCTGGGCGCGGCGGAGGTCGCCGGCCGAGCGCCCTTTCGAAGCCTTCAACACGCGCTCATAGGTCTCGGCGATCTGGCGGTCGAGCACGCCCAACTGCGGATCGGCACAAATCACCTTCTCGACCTCGCGCTTCGCAGTGGCACAATCGAACGACGGGGCATTGCGGGAATTCGCCGCGAGCGGCCGCAGCGGCTCGCCGCCGAATTTCGCGATCTCGGCGATCATGGTGCGGCGACCGCTGGCCGCATTGTCGTTGCCGGGATCGAGCTTGAGCGCGGTCTCGTAATCGGCCAGCGCCTTCCGGCGCTCGCCCATTTTCTTGTAGAGCACGGCGCGGTTGTTGTAGGTCTGCGCGAAATTCGGATCGAGCTTCAGCGCGGATTCATAGTCGCTGAGCGCAGCACCAAGCTCGCCCTTGAACTGATAGGAATCGCCGCGGTTGGAGAAGAAATTCGGCCGCGGCGCCAGCCGCAGCGCCTGGTCGTAATCGGCGATCGCCTTGTCGTACTCGCCCATCGCGGCCAGCGACAGGCCGCGATTGTCGTAATATTCGGGCACCTTCGGATCGAGCCTGATCGCCTCACCATCGTCGGCAACCGACTTGTCGAGCTGGCCGAGCTTCTTGTAGGCGGCGCCACGATTGGTGTAGCTGCGCGGCCGGTTCGGATCGAGCCGCAACGCCTCGCTGAGATCGCGGATCGCCTTCTCGTTGTCGCCGCCGAGATAATAGGTCACGCCGCGGTCGGACCAGGCCTGCGCATCGTCAGGCTTCAGCTTGATCGCCTGGTCGTAATCGGCGAGCGCGCGGTCGAGCCGGCGCTGGTTGGTGTAGACCACGCCGCGCAGCTCGTAAGACTCCGCATCCTGCGGATCGAGCTCGATGGCCTTGCTGAGGTCCGCCGCGGCGCGGTTGAGATCGCCGCCGGCCTCGCGCAGGAGATCGCCGCGCAGGCGCCACGCTTTTGCATTCCTGCCCTCCAGCGCGATGGCGCGGTCGATATCCCGCAGCGCCTGTGTGAGACCGCCCGAAGTCCGCGCATTGGCGTCAGCGCGCACCAGCAGTGCGGCGGCGCGATCGGAGGATGGATTTGAGGCCTGGTTGATGATGGCGCTGCAGGCCGGGATCAACTCGGCCGAGCGGCCTTGCTCGCCATCACGCAATCGACGCCGGGTCCGCCGCCGGCCGAGGCCGGGGTTGCAAGGACAAGGCTCATCACAGCGCCGAGCAGCAGAGCGCGCAGCGGGATATTGGCAAACGACGAGGTTGGCGCGGAAGGACGCGTACCGCACATGGCGTAGGCTCCGTGACATCGGGTTTTCACCGTTGTCGCTGCGAGAGGGCGCGGGGTTCAAGCCATAGGCCCTGCGAGGGACGGATCGCCGCCTGCACTCCCTCGCCGCTCGCGCGGGGAGAGCCGAAGAGCGTCAGTACCCATCCACCCCGTTCAGCCGCAGCAAGCGCTCCTGCATCGCCTTCTTCAAATCATATCCCGGTCGGCCGAACCCGGCATTGCGGCGGGCGATGAAATCGTCCTGCTCGCGCTGAAGCGCCTTCGCTTCGCCCGCATTGCGGGCTTCGCGCAACACGCGCGCGTTGGCGGCAAAGACCTCGCGGTCGAGATCGGCGAGCTCGCGGTCGGTGCAGATCGCCTTCTCGACGGGGCGGCGCGCACCCTTGCAATTGAAGCTGGGCTTGCCTGCGACCGCCATCTGCGCGCCGATCCGCTCGATCTCGCGCGCCATCGCCTTGTGATTGATCTTGGCCTTCGCGTGGTTCGGATCAATCTTCAATGCCGAGCCGAAATCCTGCACCGCCTTAGGCTTGTCGCCCTTCCTCAGCCACAGCTCGCCCCGCGCATTGAAGAGGTCGGCGAGCGTGGGATCGAGCTGCAGGGCCCGGCTGTCGTCGGCGATCGCGCGGTCGACCTGCTCGTGCCGCGCATAAAGCCCGCCGCGCGCGATCAGCGCCTTGACCATGTCCTCCTTCGCCGTCTTCTCGTTGTCGATCACGGCCGCACAGGCCGTGGCCGCCTTGTCGATGTCGTCGGCCGCGGCAGCTGCGAGGCATGGCGCGACGTCGACCTGCGGCACCGCAACCGGCTCTCCGCCGGTCGCGGCCCGGGCCACGGCAAGCGAGAGCGCGCAGAACAGCCCGGCGGCGGAGAACTGAATGAGAAAAGAACGCATGCTCGTCACAGTCGGAAAGTCTGCCTTATCCTGCCTTCAGTCTTGCCTTCGGTCTTGCCTTGGGGCCACACCATCCATCATACGGCCGGATTGGTGCTAGCCTGTGGCGCCGCTCAAATCGGTTTCGGGGATCAACGTGTCGACATTCGAATGGATCATCGTGCTTCTGCTCGGCGCCGTTGCATTATCGGCGCTGGCGCGGCGGATCAAGGTCCCTTACCCGACCTTTCTCGCGATCGGTGGCGCGCTGATCGCCTTCGTGCCGTCGAGCCCGTCCTGGGCGCTGGAGCCCGACCTGGCATTGGCTCTTTTTGTCGCACCGGTCCTGCTCGATGCCGCCTTCGATACTTCACTACGCGATCTCCGCAACAATTGGGTTCCAGTCTCCACCCTGGTCGTCGCCGCCGTCGGCCTGACCACGGCCGGCGTGGCCTACGTCGCGCACCGGCTGATGCCGGACATGCCCTGGGCCGCCGCGGTTGCGCTCGGCGCCATCGTGGCCCCGCCGGATGCGGCCGCCGCGGTCGCGATCCTGAGCCAGGTCAAGCTGCCTCACCGCATGGTGAAGGTCCTGGAAGGCGAGAGCCTGCTCAACGACGCGACCGCGCTCTTGATCTATCGCATTGCGGTCGGCGCGATCGCCACCGAGCATCTGGCATGGAGCCAGGTCGCGCCGACCATGGCGCTGGCGCTGGTCGGCAGCGTCGTCGCGGGACTCGTCGCAGGCCGCATCATCCCGCTGTTCATGGAACGGGTGAAGGAAGCGCCGAGTGCGATCATCGTGCAGTTCGCCACCACCTTCATGGTCTGGATTGCCGCCGAGCATCTCGGCCTCTCGGGCATCCTCACCATCGTGGTCTACGCCATCACCATCGCGCGCACGGCGGGGGCGCGCATGCCGGCGCGGCTGCGGGTGCCGTCCTATGCGGTGTGGGAGACCATGGTGTTCGTGCTCAACGTGCTCGCCTTCATGCTGATCGGCATGCAGATGCGGCCGATCTGGACGCGGCTCGATGCGGACGTGCGCTGGGAATATTGCGTGGCCGCGGCCTGGATCCTGCTCACGGTGGTCCTGGTGCGGCTGGCATGGATCACGTTCTACCGCACGACGCTGCGCGCGCTGATCGCGCACGGGGTCTATCACCCGAAGGATCCGAAGCAGGTCGCCTCGCCCAAGGGCGGCCTCATCGTCTCCTGGTGCGGCATGCGCGGTCTCGTCACGCTCGCGACCGCCTTTGCCCTGCCGGAGAACTTTCCCTATCGCGACTTCATCGTCTTCTCGGCGTTTGCGGTCGTGCTCGGCACGCTGGTCGTGCAGGGCCTGACGCTGCGGCCACTGATCCTGGCGTTCGACCTCAAGGACGACGATCCCGTCGGAGTGGAGGTCGCGCGCGCCCGCGCCGTCGCCTATCGCGCGGCGCTCGATGCAGTCGAGGACGATCCATCCGAGGAGGCTGAAATCCTGCGACTCGAATATCGCGCCATCCTGATGCAGGCGGACGACGATCCGAACGGCGGCATCGCCAACGGCGAATTGCCCGCCGATCCCCTGCGCCGCCGCGCCATCGAGGCCGCGCGAAAATCGATCTTCGATCTCCGCGCCACCGAGGTGATCGGCGACGATGCGTTCCATCGGATCGAGGAAGAGCTCGATCGCGCAGAATTGAGCGCGGGGGGTTAGATCTCGTCATCCCCGACAACGCCCTCCACAGGTGGCTAGGGCTTTGAACCAAACGCCGCCTCTCCAGACTCATCCCTCATGACGACCCTTATCGACGACCGTCGTGTGCGCGCGCGAGATGCGTCGCCCGCACGATATTTTTATCTCCACATGGCCCTGGCCTGCGCGGCCACCGCTTTTCTCGGCTTCGCACCGACCTATTTTGTGCCGCTCGCGCAACGGAATTTGTCCGCAAGCCCCGTCATTCATTTCCACGGTCTCTTGTTCTTCACCTGGTCTCTCTATTTTGTGATCCAGACCTGGCTCGCGGCCTCGGGTCGCGTGGTCAATCACCGTTCGCTCGGCATCGCCGGCGTCTCGCTCGCGACCGCGATGACGATCTTCGGTTTCCTCGCCTCCGTGCATGTGATGCAGCATTCCGCCGCACTCGGGCAGAAAGAGGCCGGCATCGCCTTCTCGATCGTGCCGATGAGCGGGATCGCGTTCTTTGCAGTGGTGTTCGTGCTCGCGATCATGAACACGCGAAAGCCCGAGATTCACAAACGCCTGATGCTGCTCGCCGCGGTCTCGATCCTCGATGCCGCGATCGCGCGCTGGTTTCTCACCTTCCTCGCGCCTCCGGGACCGCCCGGACCGCCGCCGGTACCCGTCACCATCGCGCCCGCAGTGGTCGCTTCGCTGCTGCTGGTCGTCGCCATGGTGCGCGACTGGCGCACCGAAGGCCGGGTGCATCCGGTCTACATCTACGGCACGCTCGCGATGCTGGCGGTGAAGGTGCTGAACTGGCCGATCAGCGAAACGGCGGCGTGGCATTCGTTTGCCGGCGGGATTTTCGCGCTGGCGCAGTGATGTCGTCCTGGCGAAAGCCAGGACCCATTACCCCGAATGCCTGTTGTTGACACAGGCTGGAGCCGGCAGTCTTCGCCAAACCGAGCCTTGTGGTAATGGGCCCTGGCTTACGCCAGGGCGACGAGCAAGGAGCTACGCCCCCGCCTTGCACGTGATCCCGCCGTCCACCACCAGTTCGATCCCCGTCACATATTTCGCTTCATCCGACGCCAGGAACAGCGCGGCGTTGGCGACGTCGAAGGCCTCGCCCATGTGGCCCATCGGCACCTGCGCATCGCGCGCGCGCCACATCGCTTCGACGTCGCCCTTGGCGTAGCTGGCGGCGAGACCTGCGGAATGTTCGACCATCGGCGTCTTCATCAGGCCGGGCAGGATCGCGTTGACGCGCACGTGATGGCGCGCGAACTCGATCGCGGTGGTCCGCGTCATCTGGTTCATCGCCGCCTTCGAAGTGCCGTAGGTGACGTAGGAAATGCCCATGTGGCGGATCGAGGCGATCGAGGAGATGTTGATGATGGAGCCGCCGCCCTGCTTCACCATCACGGGGATGACGTGCTTCATGGCGAAATAGGCGCTCTTGAGGTTGACGCTGAAGACGCGATCCCAGCTCTCCTCGGTGACCTCGACCACGCTGCCCATCTCGGCGATGCCGACATTGTTGTCGAGGACGTCGATGCGGCCGTAGGCCTTCAGGCACGCCGCGACCATCGCCTCGACCTCGCTCGCGCGGGAGACGTCGGCGGTGAACGCCCTCGCCTTGCCGCCTTCGTCCGTGATGATCTTCGCGGTCTCCCCGGCCGCCGCGCCGTTGCGATCGACGCAAAACACCTGCGCGCCCTCGCGCGCAAAGGTCGCCGCGGTGGCCTTGCCGTTGCCCCAACCGGGTCCGATCGAGCCGGCGCCCACCACCATCGCAACCTTGCCCTTGAGCCGATCCATCGCGTGTCTCCCTTATTTCTGCTGTTCTTCGCAGATGCTCATCGTGGTGACGTTAGCACCGATCGGATGCCCGACAATCTCGGATAGCGTCTGGCACGCGCCGTCATGGCATAGCCGCCATTCGCCTGCCACGCCCGAATTGCCCAGCACGACCTCCTGCATCGGCGCGCGCGCAGGCCTCCATTGAAACCAGCCGTCGACGAGGCGCGCCTCGGGCGGCGGCTCCATGCCGGGGCCGGTGCCCTTCACCCGCGCCTGCACGAGTTCGAGCCCGGCGGGGGTGACGCGCCAGTCTTCCTGCCAGTCGACCTTCGCGATCGAATGCGTCCACACCAGCGTGAAGGCGGACAGCGCCAGCGCCTTCACGCCTGAAGCTGTGGCGAAGCAGAGGCTCACACCGCCTCGACCGGCGCCGGCGGACGCTGCCGCCACTGCCACAGCACGATTGCCGCGGAGAGCAGGAAGCCCGCGGTGTCGCTGAACGGGAAGTCGCCGAGCAGGCACAGCGCCGCGCCGAGCGCGACCAGGCGTTCGACGATGGTCAGTCGCGTGAACAGGAAGCCGATCGCGACCATGCCGAACAGCGCGATCGCCACCAGCGCCTTGAAGGTCGCGAGCGCCACCGCGCCGTAGAAGCCGAGCTTGGCCGCCATGGGATCGCCGGCCTGCAGCATCAAGGCGGGCGAATAGACGAAGATGAAGGGAATGGCGTAGCCGGCGAGCGCGATGCGCATCGCCTCCCAGCCGATCTTGTCCGGATTCTCCTTCGCGATCGGTGCCGCCGCAAGCGCCGCCAGCGCCACCGGCGGCGAGAGGTCGGCCATGATGCCGTAATAGAACGCGAACATGTGGCTCGCGATCAAGGGCACGCCGAGTTTCGCCAGCGCAGGTGCTGCGAGCGCCGCGGTGATGATGTAGGTCGGGATGGTCGGGATGCCGGTGCCGAGCAGGATCGACAACAGCATGGTCATGATCAGCGCCAGGAACAGGCTCTTCTCGCCAAGCCCGATCACCCAGCCGCCGAAGATGGTGCCGACGCCGGTCTGCGACATCATGCCGATGATGACGCCGACGATGGCGCAGGCCATGCCGACGGTGATGGCGGATTTCGCGCTTTCGGCCAGCGCATCGCGGCAGGCGCGCAACGCAGCAAAGCCGCCACGCACGAACGCCGTGATCACGATCAGTCCGACGACGACGGTTGCGACCGGCACGATCTGAAGGCCGTCACGCGACAGCGCGGCAACGACGAGCGCGAGCCCGATCCAGAAGATGCTGCGGATCACCATCGAGGATGCGCCGGCGGTGATGCTGGCGCCAAGGATCAGTGCCACCGTCAGCGCAAGGCCCATGCTGCCGGCATAGAGCGGCGTAAAACCTTCGAACAGCATGTAGACCAGCGCCGCGAGCGGCAGCACGAGATACCAGCGCGTCACCAGCGCCTTCCACGCGCTCGGAATCTCGGAGCGCTTCATGCCGACGAGGCCGTGCTTGCCGGCTTCCAGATGCACCATCCAGAACGCGGAGGCGAAATAGAGCATCGCGGGAATCGCGGCCGCTTTCACGATTTCCGAATATTGCACGCCGAGCGTCTCCGCCATGATGAAGGCGACCGCCCCCATCACCGGCGGCATGATCTGTCCGCCCATCGAGGCCGTCGCCTCGACGCCGGCCGCGAACGCGCGGCGATAGCCGAACCTGATCATCAGCGGAATGGTGAACTGGCCGACGGTGACGACGTTGGCGACGCCGGAGCCGGAGATCGTGCCCATCATGCCCGAGGCGAACACCGCGACCTTAGCCGGGCCGCCGCGGGTCCTGCCGAATAACCCAAGAGAAACGTCGGTGAAAAGCTGGATCATGCCGGCGCGCTCCAGGAACGAGCCGAACAGGATGAACAGGAAAATGTAGGTCGCCGAGACGTAGATCGGCACGCCGTAGAAGCCTTCGGTGCCGAACGACAGATGCGTGACGATCTGGTCGAAATCATAGCCGCGATGGTTGAGCGGCGACGGCAGATATTGTCCGAAGAACCAGTAGACGAGGCAGGCGCCGCACATCAGCGGCAGCGCCGCGCCCATCAGGCGCCGCGTGCCCTCGAAGATCAGCACCGCGAGCAGCGTGCCGACGGCGAGGTCGAAGCGCGTCGGATCGCCGTCACGCGCGATCAAGTCCGCGTAGAAGATCCACTGATAGAGCCCGCAGAAGAAACCGGCGCCGCCGATCAGCCAGCCGAGCGCGCGGCCGACATCGCTCTTCGCGGTGAAGTTGGCGATCAGGCCGAAGGTGAGAAGCACGAGGAAGCCGACATGGACGCCGCGCACCACCTGGCTCGGCAGATAGTTGAAGGCGGCGACGTAGAGCTGGAAGGTGGCGAACGCGATGCCGATCCAATAGGCGAGATGCCCCCACCAGCCCGGACCGAAACCTTCCGGGAAACCGTGCTCGAAATTGTCGAACTCGACCTTGACGGGCTCTGCGGAGCCCTCTGCCTGCAACATCGATAAGTCCCCGCGCCCCTGACAGGGCGTTCCTGCAGCATTCGCGCCGCATCCTGAAACGTCACGCCCGGGACATCAGCGCGAAGACGCGCTTCGCGCTTTTGCCCGGGCATGACGATGTGGAGAGAGCCGATCCTACTTGATCAGCCCTTTTTCCTTGTAATAGCGGATCGCGCCGGGATGCAGCGGAACCGGGCTGCCATTGGCCGCCGTCTCGAGCTTGATCTCCTTGCCCGCCGCATGCGCGTTGGCGAGCTCGGGCAGCGAGTCGTAAACCAGTTTTGTCATCTGGTAGGCGAGGTCATCCGACACCGCCGAGCTGGTGACGAGATAGTTGACCACGGCCGCGGTCGGCACGTCCTTGTCCTGCCCGGTATAGGTGTTGGCGGGAATGGTCGCCGCGATGAAGGGCAGGCCGATCTTGTCGACGGTCTCCTTCGGCACCGACACCACCGTGATCGGGCTCGAAGTCGAGAGATCCTTCAGCGAGGCCACGCCGAGCCCGGCCGATTGCAGCGTCGCGCCGAGCTGGCGGTTCTTCATGAGGTCGACAGATTCGGCGAACGGCAGGTATTCCACCTTGCCGAGGTCCTTGTAGCTCATGCCGGCCGCCGCCAGGATCGCGCGCGAATTGAGCTCCGTGCCCGATTTCGGCGCGCCGACCGACAGGCTCTTGCCCTTGAGGTCTGCCAGCGTCTTGATGCCGCTCTCGGCGGTCGCGACGATCTGGATGTAGTTCGGATAGATCGCGCCGATGGTCCTGAGCTTGTCGAGCTTGGTCTTGAAGCCCGCCTCCTCCTCGCCGTCCCAGGCGGCCTTGAGCGAGTCACCCAGCGTGAACGCCAGCTCGCCGCGGCCCTGCTGCAGCAGGATCAGGTTCTCGACCGACGCCTTGGTGGCTTGCACCTGCGTCTTCACGTTCGGAATCTTGTCGCCGTAGATCTTCCCGATCGCGACCCCGAGCGGATAGTAGACGCCGGAGGTGCCGCCGGTCAGCACGTTGATGAAGGATTGCGCCTGCGCGCAAGGTGCCGGCGCCGCCAGGGCAAGAGCCGCGGCCACGCCGAAAATCGTCCGTTTCATGATTTTTCTACTCCCCAGACCGGCCGGGAAATTGGCCGGATGAGGCGACCGGGTCAACCCATCCAAAAGTCAAAACAGGACCGCGGTAAATGGCTGTCCTGGCTCGATTTTTGGGGAACCCGGAAGGTGCGGCGAGGTGGCGCAGCCAAGTCTGGACAGCACCCTCACTGGCAAGCCCTCACTGGCAAGCCCTCACTGGAAGGTCATGTCCAGGCACTTGGAGATGTCGGAGCCGAGGCCCGAGGAGATGATGATGCAGCCGCGCACCTTCTGCGCGCTGACGTCGGCGGCCCAGACCGAGTAACCGCCGGGGCCGAAGAACGAATTGGTGTTCGGCGGCTCGGTCTCGGTGGCGTCGAAATCGTAATGGCCGTCGGTCTCGAAGATGCGCGGCTTCTTGGTGCAGCCGCCGTCGGTCTGGACGTTGATGACTTCCTTGTTGTCGCGGGTCAGCGCCAGCGAGACCTGGCAGCGGAAATATTCCGAGGTCTTGGTATTGAAGAGGTAGGTGTAGGACTTGCAGGTCGCCGTGTTCAGCTTGCCCGGGGCCAGGCCGCGGCTGCATGAGATCCGCTGGTTGTGGCTGAGCTGGTAATCATCGGCCCGGGCGGCCGGCGCCAGCGCCGTCAGCAGCAGCGCGGCTGTCCCGCAGACTTTAATGACATGGCTCATCCGAATCATCCCCACCCATATTTTTGTCGAATTGCGTTCTAGACGGAAAGCGGAACATAGTCGCGCGGGGACGAAGGGAAAATCACAAACTGCTGGGCAAGACGTGATGCGCTGCGGCGCTTTCGCAAATTGACCTGGAGGCACCGTTCGTGATTTGTTCAAGCGGGCGCCCCAATAGCGGGGAGGATGGCACGATGGCATTTTCAGCGAAGACATTTGCACTTGTAACGCTGCTGGGCGCGTTCGCGGCCCCTGCATTGGCGCAGACCGCAGCCACACCGTGGGAGCTCAAGCCCGACACCGGCTACGCCTATGACAAGGACGGCAAGACCTTTTCCTACAAGATGGGCACCAGCAATGCCGGCGAACTTCTGAAGGGCGCCAAGAAGGTGCCGAAGGGCACGCTGTTCTTCATCGGCCACAACGGCCAGCTCTACATGCGCAGCGGCCCGTACCTGGAAGGCGACGGCAAGTTCAAGTTCGGGTCGGATCAGTAGGGACGGCGGTCAGCTGGGCGACCGCGCCGCGGCGCACTCGGTGTCATCGTCCGCGCAGGCGGACGATCCAGTATTCCAGAGACGGCGTGCTTGAATCGAGAGGCCGCAGCGTACTGGATGCCCCGGTCAAGCCGGGGCATGACAGCGGAAGATGTTGGCAGGGCGAACGTCTAAAACGCCCCCGCCAGCTCCCGCGCGCCGGCATTGTTGCTATTGCTGTCCATCCGCGTATCCGTCACCGCCAGCAGCTTGGCCACCGTGTTGTGGCGGATCGCGACCGGGTTGCGCTCGTAGCCGCCGCGCTGGAAAAAGTTCGAGGTCGGCACCTGCTCGCGCATCGCCTGCGGCATCGTCACCATGTCGAGGCCGGTGCCGTCGCCGGTGAGGTTCATCATCTCGAGCTCGGCGGCCGTGAGCGGACGGCTATACCCCTTGGCGCGCGCGAACAGCACGGACGTCAGAAGCTTGTGGGTCTGCAGCATCGGGCCGACATCGACGTCGAGCACCATCGCATGCATGGCCCAGCCCTGCGCGGTGTTGCCGATCTTCTCGTGCTCCGACCAGGTGTCGGGCACCGACTTGGCATGCGCCACCATTTTCTTCAGAACAGAGAGCTTGAGCTCGAGCGACTGGCGCGCCGGTCCCGCGGTCCGCGCCACCTTGTCAGAGAGCGCGCGGATGAATTCATGGCCTTGCTCGGCGAGAAGCTCGACGCTGTTGGTGGTCAACAGTTGATTGTAGCCCATCGCGGTCGAGATCGCGCGTTTGCCGCCATGCTCGATTCCCGCCTGCACGTCGTAGCTGCCAGTGCCGCCGGTTTCGAACGCGTAGACCCGCACCGCCTGCTCGCGCGTCAGCCCCGAGGCCAGCGCGTAGCGTGCATAGACGCGCTTGAACTCGACCTCGCTGGACGGCCGCTGCGGCGTGAACTGGTAGAATTCCTGCGCCGCGCGCAGCAGATCGGCGACCACGGGGATCGGCTTTTTAGTCGGACGGTCCGGGGTTTCCTCCGGCTCCGGATTCACCGGCCGCTTCGGCCCGTTATAGAGCGGCGGATGCTCCAGCACGTAGTCCTCTAGCGTGAGCTGCTGCCCGCTGCGCCGCTTGGCGTTGCGGCCACGACGTTTCTCGGAGATCTGGCTCCAATAGGCGCCGGCCTCCTCGTCGAACGCCGCGCGCGCGGCCTGATATTCCCCGAGCTTGCGGCGATATTCGAGCACGGCCGGCGACGCCCCCGCGCTCTGCGCAAAGAACTGCGACAACAGCTGGGCTTTGGCATTGCTGACGGCCGGCGGCAGCGCGTCGGATTCGCCAGCGCGCGCGACGGGCGCGAGCAGGACGAACGCGAGTGGAACCAGTCTCACGGCATTTCGAATCGATCGATGCATGCTGCCCTTTTAGCAGGCATCCGGTAACCGTCACGTTAACGCGCCGTTTACCTCTTTTTTCGCCCCTTGCATCACTTCCAGGCGAACACCGGCTGTTCCAGCTCGGTGACGCGGGTGTGGCGTCCTGCCAGCACTTCGCGGAACTGGTAGATCAGCGCCGCCGTCGGTGCGTGGATCAAGCTCGACTGATGACGGAAGCGGATCACACGGCGCGTGCTCTCGGGGATCGCGACGAAATCGAAGGCCTCAGTGCGCTCGACCGTTGCAAGCGCAATGCGATGGACGGAGGCGACCTCGTCCGGGTTTGGTTTGATCGCGGCACTATCGGCGGCCCAGACCACGACCGGCGTGATCAGATAGCCGGAGCGGGTCGGATAATCGTCGAGCGTGCCGAGCACCTCTGCGCGGGTGAGGCGGAGGCCAAGCTCCTCGTCGAGTTCGCGCAGCGCCGCCTCGACCGGCGTCTCGCCGGCATCGCAGCGTCCGCCGGGCAAGGCCCATTGGCCGCGATGAGCGCGCAGATGCGATGCGCGCAGCGTGAGCAGCAACGCCGTGTCATCGCTCTCGCTGGCCACGGTCAGCGCAACTGCCACCGCGGCACGCTTCAACGCCGCCGGCGCTTCATCCTCCGGCAGTCGCGTGAAGGCCGCGCAGGCGGCGGCGATATTCCGCCGTGTGGCATCGTTGAACGGTCTCATGATGCTTGACTACACCACGTCCGGCCCCGATGAAATGAGATCGCAAGACCCGCGCAGGAAATGGACGACATGACCAACAAGACGGCCGCAAGGCTGAAAGCAGACGGCTGGACCATCCTGGAGACCACGGGCTTCATGCACCTGATCGGCCCATTGTGGGAGCGCAAGGTCGACGGCCATTACGAATTCGCACTCGCGACCGAGGACAAGCACCACAACCGCCGCGGCATGGTCCAGGGCGGCGTGATGATGACGTTCGCGGACCGCACTTGCGGCATGACCGCCCGCTACGTCTCCGGCAAGGAGTTCATGGCGACGGTGCAGCTCGACACCCATTTCGTCGAGGCCGGCCAGATCGGCGACATCCTGATCTCCCGCCCGCGCGTGGTGCGCTCGACGCGCAGCCTCGTCTTCATGAGCACCGAGGTCAGCGTGGACGACCGCTGCGTGGTGATGGCAAATGGCGTGTTCAAGATTTTGAAGGGGCCGGCGTAGGCTCCACACCCAACGTTGTCATTCCCCGCGACCCGGCTACGCCAAGGCTTCGCCGGGGTTCAGGTTCAGGGGCGCCGAAGCTTTAGCGAAGGCGGCAGGCGGGGAATCCAGTACGCTGCGACTTCTCCGCTCAATCACGACCGTCTCGGCGTTCTGGATCGCCCGCCTTCGCGGGCGATGACACCGAGTGTGGGGCACAAGCGTCCCTCCACCGCGTCATTGCGAGCGCAGCGAAGCAAATCCAGACTGCCGCCGCGGACGCATCGCTGGATTGCTTTGCTGCGCTCGCAATGACGGAGTTAGCTGGATATGCTGGTCGCTCAGCAAGCAGAGGACAGCCCATGCAATATCGCCAACTCGGCCGCAGCGGCCTGAAAGTGTCGCCGATCTGTTTGGGCACCATGATGTTCGGCGGGCCGACCGATGAAGCCGCCTCAAAGCGCATCATCGCGAAGGCGCACGAGGCCGGGATCAATTTCATCGACACCGCGGACGCCTATTCGAAGGGTGCATCCGAAGAGGTCGTGGGACGCGCGATCGGCAACGACCGTCACGCCTGGGTGCTCGCCACGAAACTTGCGAACCCCATGAACAATGATGTGGGTGACGATCCCAATCGCGTCGGCCTGTCGCGGCGCTGGGTGTTGCAGGCGGCGGATGAGAGCCTGAAGCGGCTCGGCACCGATCACATCGACATCTACTATCTGCACAAGGAAGACCACGCGACGCCGCTGGAGGAGACGGTGCGCGCGATGGGTGACCTGATCCGCGCGGGCAAGGTGCGCTATTTCGGCGTCTCGAACTACCGCGCCTGGCGCGTCGCCGAAATCTGCAACATCTGCGACCGGCTCGGGATCGATCGGCCTGCGGTAAGCCAGCCCTATTACAACGCCATGAACCGCATGCCCGAAGTCGAGCATTTTCCGGCCTGCTCCTATTACGGCCTTGGCATCGTGCCCTACAGCCCCTTGGCGCGCGGCGTCCTCACCGGCAAGTACAAGCCCGACGCAGCGCCGGACAAGGAGACGCGCGCGGGCCGCAACGACACCCGCATGATGCAGACGGAGTGGCGGCCGGAATCGCTTCAGCTCGCGCAGGAGATCAAGGCCCACGCCGAGAAAAAGGGCATCACCGCCGGCCAGTTCGCGGTCGCCTGGGTGCTGAACTCCGCCTTCGTCTCCTCGATCGTCGCCGGCCCGCGCACCGAGGAGCAATGGGACGGTTACATCGGCGCGCTCGACTACCGTTTCACTGCGGAGGACGAGGCGCTGATCGACAGACTGGTCGTGCCGGGTCATCCCTCGACGCCGGGCTACAACGACCCGGCCTATCCGATCGAAGGACGTCGCGCGCGGACGGCTTGAATCGCGGAGACGACGATGGCGCTTCACGACCGCTACGGCCTGCCGCTCTCCACCACCTCACATGAAGCGGCAAACGATTATCGCGACGGCGTGGACCTCATGCTCGCGGGCTGGACCGGCGCGGCGGAGGCGCTGGAGCGCGCGGTTGCGGCCGATCCCGATTTTGCGCTGGCTCATATTGCGCGGGGGCGGCTGCACGCGTTCTATCAGCAGGGCGATCTTGCGCGAAAGCAAGCGGCGCTCGCGCGCCAGCTCGTCGCAACCCGCGGCACGGAGCGCGAGCGCTCACATGTCGAAGCGCTGGCGCTCGCGATCGAGGGACGCCTGCCCGAAGCACTCGTCGCAACGCTCAAGCACATCGACATTTGGCCGCGCGATGCATTGGTGCTGTCGCTGCCGCTCGGCGCGTTCGGCCTGTTCGCCTTCTCCGGCATGGCCGATCACGACCGCGCGCGGCACGAGCTGTGCGAGCGCGTCGCGCATCACTATGGTGAGGATTGGTGGTTCCTCACCATGTACGGCTGGGCGATGACCGAGAACGGCAACGTCAGTCGCGGCCGCGGCGTCACCGAGCGCGGCTTCGACCTGCGCCGTCAGAATGCCCATGCCGCGCACGCCGTGCTGCATGCGATGTTCGAGGACGGTTCGATCGACGCAGCAGACCGGCTCGTCGACGACTGGATCCCCTCTTACGACCGCGCCGGAATTTTACACGGCCACATCCGCTGGCATCAGGCGCTCGGCGCGCTGGAGCATGGCGATGCCGCGCGGGCGTTTACGATCTATGCCGACGTGCTGCAGCCAAAGGCCACACAGGCGCCGCCGCTGAACGTCGTCACCGACGGCGCCTCACTGCTCTGGCGCCTGTCGGCTTACGGCCACGCCGTGCCGAGAGCGCTCTGGGTCGAAGGCGATGCCACCGCGCAAAAGCTGTTTCCGAAATCGAGCCTGCCCTTCGCCGACGTCCACATGGCGCTGTTCGCGGCGGCGACGCACAATCGCGAGGCGCTCGCCACGCGTCTTGCCGTGATCGAGCAGCGGCTCGCCGACGGCAAGCTGCCGGCCGGTGCCGTGGTGCCGGCGGTCTGCCGCGCGCTGGCAGCCTTTGCGGACGAGGATTACGCGGCATCCGCGCAAATGCTCGCGCCGGTTCTCGGCGAGGTCGTGCGCATCGGCGGCAGCCACGCCCAGCGCGAGTTGATCGAGGACACCTTTATCGTCGCCCTGATGCGCAGCGGCGAGCTGCCCCGCGCCCGCGCCCTGCTCGATGCCCGCCTGCACCGCCGCCCATCCTTGCGCGATACGCGCTGGCAGGCGGCGATGGGGTAGCTCTGCCACGAAAAAAACACTGGCCTGGCGGCAACTGGCGGCCGGGAATGGGTTGGGCGATATGCGCGAATCGCCGTTGGGGTGGCGCGGTGGTATTCCAGGCGGATTCGACAGGACAAACGGGATCGCAACCAATTTGCGGTTCGATGGTTATCGGACGGAACTTTTCCGTGGTTCCCTGGCATGTGAGCCTCTCGATGCGCCTCTGCCGACCCGTCCTCGCTGCTGCCGCCCTCGTCGCCACCTTCGTCCCCTTGGCAAGCCCTTGTTTTGCCGAGTCTTCCGCGCCGATCCCCGTCAACAATCCGCCCGGACAGCAGAACGCCTTTGTCGACCTGCTGGCGCTGATGTCCGGCCACTGCAAGACGCTGAAGGTCGCCGGCCGCACCTTCGGCTGCAAGACGGTGGCCTACGCCCACGGCGACCGGGGCCGGGTCAATTTCGCGGTCGCGGTCGACGATCCCTCCGACGACAATCACGTCGTGTCGTTCTCCGGTGAAAACGGCAAGCGCGCCGACGACAATTCCTACGAGCTGCCGATCGACCGTATGCTGCTCAACTCCAAGGACCGGCCCAAGGTGGACGGGCTGCCGGTGCCGGCCGAGCAGACCTCCACCGGCCTCTGCCGCCAGACCGGCAATTTCGCCGCCAAGAAGGTGACTGATGTCACCTGCTCTGCCACCGACAGCGAGGGCCGCCGCTACGAACTGCTGTTCGTTTCCGACGGCAGGCCGGTGAGCGTGCGTCGTATCAGGCAGTCGGCGCCATCGATCCAGGATCCGTTCAAGTAGCGGCATCCCCATCCTGGCGGAAGCCGGCCGCCGGACATCAGTCATTGTGTATGATCGCGGCCATGATTCGGAGCGACCCATGATGCGCGACCGCCTGTTTCTGCTGCGTCCCGGTTTCGGGGATCCGGCCTTTCCGGGCCGCCATTTCTATTGCTGGCATTGCGCGTTGATCGAAGGCGTGCTGGTCTCGTTTCCGCAGCTCGCCGAGACGCTCGACGTCGAGCGCATCGCGTGGCCGCGCCCACGGCAGCCGGTGATCGCGCTGGTCGGCGAGGAGAACCAGTCGCTGCCGCTGCTCGTGCTGGCGATTGGAGCGACCTCGCCGCACCAGACCGGCAGCCATCATGGCCGCGCGTTCATTGCCGACAAGGACGCAATCCTCGCCGCACTCTCCGAACGCCACGGTTTCCCCGATCCGCATCCGTGAGGATGAGAGCGCGTAGCCCGCAATGGCGTCGCAAAACGAGGGAAGATTGACATTGCGCGTTGTCCTCTTCGCCTCGCATGGTCGGCGCAGCAAGCATCTGAAAGCCGCTCCTCATGCCTCGCCCTCTCCCTGCCCTCATCGTCGTCGACGTCCAGTGCGCGTTCGACCAATGGGAGGCGGCGGGTAAGCGGCGCAACAATCCGGATGCGCTGGCGCGCATCGTCGATCTCCTGAAGGCATTCAGAACGAGCGGCGCGCCGATCTTCCACATTCGTCATGAGGGCACCAAACCGTCCTCCTCATTTCTGCCGACGAGCTCCGGCTATGCCGTCAAGGACGAGGCGCGCGAGCAGCCGGGCGAGATCGTGATCGTCAAGCGCGTCAACAGCGCCTTCATCGGCACCGATCTGGAAAAGCGCCTGCGCGCAGGCAACATCGGCACGCTCGTCATCTGCGGCGCCACCACCAATCATTGCGTCGAGACGACGACGCGGATGGCCGGCAATCTCGGCTTCGACGCGCAGCTGGTGCGCGATGCGACCTGGACGTTCGAGCGGGTCGGACCGGATGGCGACAAGCATTCCGCCGAGGAGATCCATGCGATGACGCTGTCGAATCTCAACGGCGAATTCGCACGCATCGTCACCACCGATGACGTGATTGCGTCATTCGCGGCAGAGTGATGGCAGAGCTGCGATCAACGCCGGTGATGCGACAATAAATCTCACGACACGCACGCATTCGCGACTCGGATGCCGATGAAACTGCGTCGTTTCGACGCCCGCACTGGCCGGAACGCGCAGCATGCCCATCTGTTGTCACACGACATTCAACTGGAGTGATGACATGAAGTATCTCTTTGTCGCGATGGCCGTCGGTGCTGCGGCGCTTGCCGGCGGCTCGGCGGCGAACGCGGCCAATCATTCGAGCGCGAAACAGAACGCGCCAGCCGGCCAGTCGACCGATATCAGCGCGCAGTACAGGCACCACCATCATGGCCAGCGCCATCACTGGCGTCCTCACCATCATCATGGCTTTCATCGTCCGCACTACCGCAGCTACGGCTATTATCCGCGGCATCACGGTTATTACGGCGGTGGACCGTACGGATCTTACGGCGGCGGCGGTCCCGGCGTGACATTCGGCTTCGGCGGCAGCCGCTGGTAAGACGAAAGGCCCGCGGGATGCGGGCCTTTTTCTTGCTCGGCAGCCTATCCCCGCAAGATCATCCCCGCCGTCTCCTGACCGCTCGCCAGCGCCGCCTCGACTGTGCCCATGTCGGCTCCGCGATAGAGCGCCTCGCCGGAGAACAGCACCGGACCGTCGGCGCGCGCGAGGATCGTTTGCGCCTCGCGCGTTCGCGGCGTTGCCCAGGAATAGGCGCCGCGGGCGAAGGGATCGTGCGCCCAGTTGGTCGCAGCGGCCGCGACGAGTTCGCGCGCGAGGTCCTCGCGCGACAGGTCGAAGACGGTAGCAAGCGAATCGAGCCCGGCATCGATCAGCGCTTGCCGGTCGAGGTGCGACAGCGCTGCCGTGCGCGGGCCGCCGAACCAGCCGGTGAGCACGGGATGCCGGTCGGGATATTGCGTCCACCACACCGGGATGGTCTGGTCGGACAAAAGGAAGGTCATGTCTGCGAGCTCTTCCTTGCGCTCGCGCCACCATGGCCGCGAGAAGCGCAGCAGGATTTTTATCACATTGCCGAAGCCGATGTCGTCGGCAGACGCGGCCTTCGCGCGCGAGCTCTCCGGAAGCGCGATCTCGCGCAGCAACGGCAACGGAACAGTGAGGATCACGCGATCGCAGCCATGCACGTCGCCGCCGACGCAGCGAACGGCGATCGCGCCGCGCTCCTCCTCGATCGCCGACACCACGCAGCCGAAGCGAAACGCCACGCCAAGCCTGCGGCACTGGGCCGTCAGGAAGTCGATCAGCACACCATAGCCGCCCTTGATGCGCGCCTGCGGAGAGTGCCCGCCATCCATCCATTCCTCGCGCAGCGCCAGCGTGGAGGCGCGCTCGGGGTCGGCCGCGTCGTAGCCCTCGACCATCCGCTCGATCGAATGGCGCAGCCGTGCGTACTCATTCCCGGCAAAATGCCGGCGCAGGAAATCGGCGACGGTGAGGTCGTCCTTCAAGTCCCGAAGCACGGCCTGCAGCTCAGCCTCATGCGGATCGTCGCGATCCACGTGCACGATGTCTGCGCCGTCAAAGCTCCACTGCTGGCCTTCGATTTCCTGAAGGGATAGCCCGGCCTCACGCAGCAAAGCGCGCGTGACCGGCGCCTCGCCGTGGACGAATTCGGCGCCGCCATCGGCGGGGTAGCCGAACTCCGAAGTAGACATCGGATGGATGCGGCCGCCGCAGCGCTCGCGCGCCTCCAGGATCGTCACTGTCCTGCCGGCGCGCGCCAGCTCGCGCGCCGCCATCAGGCCGGCCGCGCCGGCTCCGACGATGACGATATGCTCTGATTGTCCCGGCATGCCGATGCTTACGTGCCCGCAGCCTGCAGGTCGTTCTGGATCAGATAGCGCAGCAGCAGGACGCCGCCGCCGAGATCCCGCGTGCTCTCCAGCGTCATCGCAGTCAGCGGTGCACGCCGGTCGCCGTCTGCTTCCGTCGAATCGAACACGAAGGGTGCGCCCTTCGCACCATCGATCGCAGGGCTGAGGATCAGATTGAATTCGTCGATAAGACCGGCGCGCAGGAATGCGCCGTTGGCGACGCCGCCGCCCTCGACCAGCAAGCGCTTCACGCCAAGCTCGCGATTGAGAATGTCCAGCGTCAGCGCCAGGTCGATCTCGGACTTGCCGGCAAAGATATAGGACACGCCCTCGCCGCGGAGCCCAACGAGATGCGAATCGGAGACGCTCTCGGTCAGCACGACGACGATCGGATCGCCGCCGATATCGGAGCGGCCCCAGCCGATCTTGCCCTGCGCATCGAGCACGACGCCATAGGTTTTCGCGTCGCGCCGCGCGAACCAGTTTTCGCGCGGAAATTTCGTATCCGTCGTCGTGGGATAGGGCTTGCCCTTGGCGAACTCCGAGCCGGTGACGCGGCCGATCACCCAGGCATCGCCACCGAGCTCGTCATGGACCTTCTCGAACCAGTCCGTCCCTGCCCCCTTCGGACGCCAGCGGCTCGGATGCGTGCGGCCATCCAGGCTGGAGTGCATCAGACAGATGACGTAAGGCTTCATGCGTATCTCCGGGCGAAATTCAGGCGGCCGGCCCATTTCCCTTGGCGCGATCGTTCACGATCACGGCGAGCGGATTGAGCTTTGGCGGCGCGACGAGCTGGACCGTGTTGGTGTCGCGATGGTTGAACGGCGCGCCGCGTACGAACAACTCGGTCTGGATCAGATAGGTCCAGCTGCCGTCGTCGTTGAAGGTGATGTCGCAGCGGTAAGCGTCGGTGCGGAAGGCTTGTTCCAGAAAATCAGTCGAGCAGATCCCGTAAGCGGTGTCGCCGCGCTTCGCGGTGACGGATATCTCTTTGTCGTCGGGCCCGGCCTTGCCCGACGCCAGCAGCACCTGCCCGCGCGGGATCGCCAGCGTCTGCATGATCAACCCGGTCGCGGGCTCCCACAACCAGTAGCCGACCTGGTCGTGAAAGGTGATGTCTTCCTCGGGCGTGTTGATGTGGATGTGATAGCGCAGCCCATAGAGCAGCTGCGGCCCGTTGGCCTGCGGATCGATCGGGTCCATCCGGATGCGCTCGATGAAGGTCCGCCGCTCCGGCCCCTCCGCCTTCGGATTGATGTCGATACCCTTGTCGGCCTGCCAGACGCCGGCGAGACGGCGGAGCGGGCCAAGATTGGCAAGGCCGTCGGGCGAGACATCCTCGGGCTCGGTGAAGATATCGGCGGGAAGGGGGAGCATGGGTTGTCCTCGCGGAAGTTGCGGGAACAGCCATAGCACGGACGGACGGCGCGTGAATTCAACTCATGCCTGCGGCAAACGCTGGAGGCATTCGAGCCATGCGATGGTGCCCGTTGCATCCGCCGCCGGCCGCGCGGGCGTCGAGACGCCTCACGCCACCGCCTGCCGTCTCCGCCGCGGGGCGAGGCCTTGCCATGACAGGTCGGCCAGAGGCACGGGCTTGCTGAAGAAAAAGCCCTGGCCGAGCGGAATCGCGAGCGAATGGAGCCGTCTGACCTGTTCGGAGGTCTCGACACCCTCGGCGACGATCGTGAGCTTCAAGGTCTTCGCAAGCTGCACGATGGATTTCAGCACGGCGACGGTCTCGCAGCGGTCAATCCTGTCGATGAAGGATTTGTCGATCTTGACCTTGTCGAACGGAAAGGCCGTCAGATAGGACAATGACGAGTAACCGACACCGAAGTCGTCAAGCGCGATGACGCTCGGGCAAAAAGGCATCGGCATCCCGATCCCACGCCAGGGCAGTGATCCTCTCGTCATCCACGTTCTGCCGCTGCGACGCAGCCACATGCGATCCGGTCTGATCCAGAGGGCCGCCGCCGCCTTGTTCGTGACGTCAGCCTCCGCGCCGCCGCGATTGCCTCACGATGCGCTCAACCAGCTCTATGACCTGACGCCGGCCGAGATTCGCATCTTCGAGCTCATCTGCGAGGGACACACGCGAGACGCGATCTCGAGTTTGCTCGGCGTTTCCGTCAGCACCGTGAAGAGCCACCTCATTCACGTCTTCGAAAAGACGGGCTGCCGGCGCTAGGTCGATCTGGTGAGGCTCGCGAAGTCGCTGACGTTTCCGGTGTGACCGAAGACCGCCCTCAAGCCGCTTCCGACAGTGATCTCGCACGCTGCTCGAGCATGCCGATCGTCGAGACCAGATTGTCGCGTCGCGCGCGAAGATTAAGCGCAAGAAGCGGGTATGTCGGCTGAAGCACGTCAAACACCCCTGCTCTAGCCTCTTCCTCGAGAATGTCGGTGTTGATGAGCCGAACGCGCCACCACAAATCGGCGACCAACGCATCGAGCTTGAGTTCGCCAGTAGCACCAGAACGGGACACTTCTTGCATCGCTTGCCTCAATCTGAAACGGCCTCTCTTCCAAGGCCAGACTTTGGCCCTGACTGAGCAAGCAGAGTGCCAGCAATGGGCGGGCGCGATCTGGTTCCGGAATTAAACTCGGGGCTGCGCGAGCAGGCCGTTGCGGTGGGCCCACCTCGACGTCGGCTGACCACCGATGTTCCGGCTACCAGCGGGGGTTAGCGGATGTGCAGTGGGGTGATTTCGCTGCCGTCTTTCGACCTACACAAAGGCTTGCGATTCCGGCGAACAAGCTGGTCTGATCGCACTGAAGCGATCGGACCTGCCGGTTCGATCGCGCATCGCGTGCATCGTCCCCGCACTTCCGTAATTCCGAGGCCCCTGAGCTGGACCCCGCCGAACGGCCATTGAGCCGTGGCTAGCTGAATCTCCCTTCCGGATCCGTGTAATGATACGTGTAGGTGCCGTTGTTCATGTCCGCATAGGTCTGAAATTCCAGCACCACGTAGACGATCTTCCATGCGCCCGAGCCGGGATCGAGATTGTTCGGAAGAGACGCATTGGGGTTCACCGTCGTGGCGTTCTTGTTGCCGTAGGTGAGCAGTTCCCGCACCCAGTAGCCCGGGCTCAGTCCGGACGCATCGCCGGGCCGCGGATCGGGCAGCAGGAACAGCGCGAAGCGGTAGGACGCAATCACGTTATTTTCCCAGTTCGGGTCGATCGCCTGCTTCGCGCTGTCCGGCACCGTGCCCCAGTTCGGCGGCCCCCACGGCGGGCTTGTGGCGAATGGCTGGAGCGAAACGCCCCACTGCGCGGTCTGCGTGTCGGTCGTCGTGCTCGAATAGCCGCCCGATCCCCCGATCATGATGCTGCCCGAAGTCTCGATACCGCCGAGCAGCGGCACCCCCTCATGGTCGTCCCAGTAGCAGCCAAGCTCGAGCGACGCCTCGACATTCCAGGAGCCGCTATTCATGGAGGTCTTTAGCGCCGTGAAGGCGGCGCCGGTCACTCCGCCGAGGGACCAGGAGAAATCCAGATACTTCTGCGATGGCCCGCCGGCGGCCGCCCCGAAGTCGAACGCGGCCGGCCAGATCACGTCGCCGAAATAGTCTGTGATCGCGTTGTTGGTCAGCGCCGCCATCGTGGCGTTGATGCCGCAGGGCGTGAGGTCCGGGCGCGCCCCATCGATCGTATAGGTCATGAGATCCCCGGGCGTGACCAGGAACGGCACGTAGTCGTGTCCGTCGGACTGGCCGACGGTCGCACTGGTCGCTGCGAAGATCGGCGCCTGCGGGGCTGAGGCCGAGCTCGCGACGTTCTGAGTGCCGTCTGTGATCAAATTGTTCTGTGCGTCGAAAAACTGCAGGTTGGTGATCGAGATCGTGGACGGCGCCGCGAACACCGTGCCGTACGGGATGATGCCCAGCCCGATCATTGTCTCATACGTGACGCTCGCGGTCGCAGGCTGCTGGAGCGGCACCGAGAGGGTGCTCGAGGTCGAGGTCGACCACGTCCTGGCGTAGCCGCCGGAAACCGACGCATCCCAGGCGATGCCGGCTTCACCGCCCTCGCCGAGCGATTCGACGCCGGCCGAGACTCCGATCTGTCCGTTGGTCGTGATACTCGCGCCCACGTTCCAATCTTGCTGGCCTTGGCTGCTCGTACCTTGCGTCGCTCCGTATATGACCGAGCCGAGATCGTTGGTCGTGCCTTCGAACTGCCAGCCGATGATGTTCGCGTTTGGAACCGGGTACGGTCCCTCGATGATTCCGGTGACCGCGACGGTGGGCCCGTAAGTCGGTATGTTTAGCGAGATGTTGGCATAGTTCGCGATCAACGTGACTGTACCGAACGGCTGCACCTGCGCCACCGTCGTCTCGCCGTAGAACAATAGCTGCAGCAGCGGAAACGAGGTGGTCGTCATCTTCCCGGTGTTGTTCGCGTTCGCCGTCGGTTCCGACTGTGATCCATTGCCGGTGTCGACGATGAACATCATGCTGGCGGGCGTGCTCGTGTCGGCCGAAGAGGCCGGCAGCGTGTACTGGCTCGCATAGGCGAGCGGTTCGTAGGTCGAGAACACCTCGATGAGCAGTGCTTTCTCGAGATTCTTCTCGTCGGTGACCGACGATCCGCAGGCGATGATGCGGCCCGCAGGATCGGGCAGGATCGTGAGGGGGGATTGGGTGGCGGCCGCGCTCGACCATGCGAGCGCGGGCGGCCCTGCGGCCGGCGAGCCGTTGGCGTCGAGCGGGCAGATCACCGCGACCTGGAACTGGGTTTTGTCGGACCCCTTCGCGTCGGCCATGGTGAGGGTCAGGAACATCACCAGGTTCAGCGCCAGATCGTTGCTGCTGGTGTTGGTGCCGGCGCCGCTGACCTGCGGGGTGACCGCGAGGCTGATCAAATTGTCGAGACTCACGCCCGAGCGGCCGGCAACCGCAGGGAGCAGTGCGCCGATTTCCGCTGCGCTCAGCGCCATCGAGGTGTCATTGCGCGCGGGCCAGGTTCCGAACGTGCCCGCGTTCGTGACGACGGTGTTTTTCGGCAACTGGTCGGCCACGTAATAGACCCCGACCGTCGCGAAATCCATGAGCTTGCCGGTTTCGATCGGAGTCGGCTGCACGGTTCCCACCAGGAACGCCTGCGATCCCAGAGAGATCGCGCTGATGGATGCCCCGGCCGGCAAAGGAATGCCGAGGCCGTTTTCGTCACACAGCACGAAGCCGGCGAGCCAGTTCGGTGCCGGCGCGCTGGAGCTTCCCGTCGGTGGTGTGACCTCGTTCAGCCACGTCACCATGACGCCGGCACTCGAATCCTTCCACAAGTTCGACTGAATCCAGAACAAATAGAGCGCCGGGGTCGCGCCGGACTGCAGCGCAAGCGCGCACGCGCCCACGCTCTTCGGCTCAAAGCCGTTCGCCAGCTTGAGCTGGCTGTTCGACCACAATTCCTTGTTGCCAAGACTGGAGGCGGTGAAGCCCGATCCGGTCGTGTACAGCGATTGCTGGAGGTCGGAACTGTCGTCGAAGCCGACGACGAAGATGTTCGCGCCGAACAACGTGACCGCATTGCCCTGCGGCCGCGACCCGAAGCCAAGCTGAATTTCCGGATTTTGCGCAGGGGTCGCCATTCACACACCTCTTCCTCAACAGAAGCCTATCCTGTTGCCGGAGAGATTACAGGCTAAGGTTGTGACAATTTAAAGTCGTGACGACGTAGCGGGTTATTTCGCTGGCACGGCGGGTAGATGGCGTCCATTTGGCCGCATCCGACCATACCGGGCCGGCGGCACACCCGCGTGGCGGGCGAAAGCGACGCTGAAGGTGCTCGCAGAGCTGTAGCCCACGCGCTCGGCAATTTGATCTATGCCGAGCTCATGCCGAGAAAGCAGGCGCTTGGCCAGCGCCATGCGCCAGGCCAGCAGATATGCCATCGGCGGCATGCCCACGGTGCGACTGAAACGGACGAAGAAAGCCGAGCGCGACAAAGCGGCTTCGGCAGCGAGTTCTGCTACCGTCCAAGGGTATTCCGGGCGCGCATGGAGGGCGCGCAGCGCGGCCGCCAGGCGTTCGTCGGCAAGACCTCGGGCCAGACCCGGCGCTGATGCGGTCTCACCGCCGCATCGCAGGGCTTCGATCAGCAGCACCTCAAGCAGCCGCTCGAGTACGAGTTCGCGTGCCGGACGTCGCGCGCGGGTCTCCTCGCCGACCAACTGCATCAGCGTCGCGAGCCGGGGCTCTCCGCGCACGAATACCACCTGCGGCAGCAGCGGTACGAGCAGTTCCGCATCCGGCGAACCAAAGCTGCAGTGTCCGATCCGCATCACGAGCTCCGCGGGTCCGTCTTCGCGGCCGACGCGAAAACGGCCCTCCCCGACCTGAATCGGCGCCGCGGTCACTTCTTCCGGTGGTGCGTCCAGGCTTTCATTGATGAGGTCGTGCATGGCCGGGACCAGCACGAAATCGCCGGACTGCAACGTCATGGGCGGCTGCCCGTCCACCGTCACGCGGCAGCGCCCCTCCAGCACCGCGCAGTAGAATGGCTCGCCGGTCGATTTGCGATGGATCTTCCACGAGCCGGCGCACTCCACCAGCTTGGAGAAGCGGGCGGCCGGCTGGAGCAGTGTGACGACCTCGGCGAGAGGATCAACGGTTATTGCAGGACTATCGCCAAAGAATTGCATACTATCAGCGATAGCAAGTCCTGCGTACTTAATCTATCTCCAGTTTGGTTCCAACGCCTCTGGAGTGTCTCATGCCCACTGTCCTCATCACCGGCTGCTCGTCTGGCTTCGGTCTGGAAACCGCACGGCTGTTTCTCGATCGCGGCTGGGACGTCGTGGCGACCATGCGTGTGCCCGATGCCGAGGTCCTGCCACCTTCCGATCGTCTGCGCATCCTGCCGCTCGATATCACCGACGCCGCGAGCGTCGCCCGAGCTATCGCCGAGGCCGGGCCGATCGACGTTCTGGTCAACAATGCCGGCTTCGGCGTGCCGTCGCCGATCGAACTGACCGCGCCGGAGACGGTGCGCGCATTGTTCGAGACCAATACGCTGGGCACGTTCGCGATGGTTCGGGCGGTGCTTCCGGCGTTCCGCCAGCGCCGGGCGGGCGTGATCATCAACATCACCTCGTCGGTCACGCTCAAGCCGCTGCCGCTCGTCGGCCTATATCGGGCGAGCAAGGCGGCGGTGAACGCCTTCACCGAGTCGCTGGCGGTGGAAGTTGCGCCCTTCGGCGTGCGCGTGCATCTGGTCCTGCCGGGGCGCGCACCCGAGACGCGCTTCGGCGAAAATGCGTTTCCGCACCTGCGCGGCCGCGACAATCCCGACTATGCGCCGATGATCGAGCGCATCGTGGCGAGCATCCATGACAACACGGGTCCGATGACCCGTTCATCTGAGGTCGCCGAAGCGATCTGGCGGGTCGCGAACGATCCGTCTGCACCACTGCGCATTGCAGCCGGTGCCGATGCCGAGGCATGGATGGCGGAGGCGGGGCTGAGCCTCCCAAATACCTTCGCGGAGGATCTGCCGCGTCCCTAGCGAACCCTAGGAGAGAAATCCGCGAGCGCCCGCCGCACCAATCATCCAGCGAACGCAACCGCACAAGATCGTGCTCGAGCGTGGAGAAGCGTAGATTTGGTGCCCAGGGAGGGAATCATACGCAACCACCGACACGACGAACCGCTATTTGTCCTTAATATAGTGGCGTGAGCGCATGGCCGGCAAATGGCGCGAGCCTATGAGGTGGCTCACGCCGCTAGCCTAAAGCATGATCCGGAAAAGTGCGAAGCGGTTTTCCGAAAAGATCATGCTCAAACAACAACCTAAAGCGCGATGATGATTCATCCTCATCTCATCGCGCTTTAGTGGGGCAACACCCGTTCGCGGAACAGGGCGTGACATGGCCACTGCCTGAACCTCGGCGAAGCGCCCAGCAAGACCGCCGTGCGGGGGCTCATCGCTGATCGGGATGCCTAGACCTGCGAGAGCGAGGTGGGCGCGGCATCGACCGACGCCGCATCCGCAGACCGCAAGTAGTTGCCTGACGCGAACGGACGTCCGAACAGACGATGCAGCATGAGATAGCTTGCGCCGGCGACACCCATGCCGGCGAGCCAGGACAGATCGAGCCCACCGGTCGCCAGAGCCAGCGGCCCCTGCATGGCCGCAATTGTGCCCATCTGGAACGCCCAGGCCGCCACCAGCCCGACCGCGAAGGCGATGAGGCCCGGCCAGTTCACGCTGCCATCGCGGTCCGGAGCCGCGTACAGCGTCGCGACATCGATCCGTCCGCGTCGAACCAGATAAAAATCCGTGAGCGTGACGCCGGCCCACGGACTGATCCAAACGATCAGGGCGACCATGAAGTTGTCGAAAGCATGCGCGAAGTCACCCGATTGCAGGAACGCATAGAGGATGGCGCAGGCGATCACGCCCGAGATCACCGAGATGATCCAGCGCGGCAAGCGCAGATCGAGCGTGAGGCTCGACAGCGCAGCCGAGTAGATGACGACGATGTTGGTAGCGACCGGGCCGTGCAGGAGCACCAGGAGCACCGGCAGCGCCATGACGTCGAAAGCAGCGATGATCAGCTTCGACGGATCGGATCCCGCGCCGGCGGACGCGATCGCCGCGCCCAGGAAGGCGAGCCAGACCGTCGGCAGGAACATGCCGAGGAATGTCGCGCGGAACACTTTGCCGGTGCCGAGCGAGGCTTGGTGAAGCGCGTGTAGTCCGAGGCGTAGGTGAGCCACGAGATACCCCAGCCGATGCCGATCGCCGTCATCAATTGCGTAACCGCGGCGACGGCCGCCATGCCACTCACGGTCGGGGACTGCCACTTGATATCGACGCGCAGGAACGCGAGCGCGGTCATGACAGTCATGATGAAGAGGATGACCGGCATAGTGTAGCGCTCGAAGACCTTGATGGCGTTGAAGCCCCAGGCCGCGATCCCGACCTGCAGCACCATGACCAGCACCGCGATCATGTATTTGACTTCGAGACCGCCACTGAACCCCATCCGCTCGAGCGCGGCCATACAGAGATCAAGCACGATCCAGGTGTTGATCGCGACCCATCCCATCGGCATCAGCACTTGCGCCAGCGCCGGCAGGTAGGCGCCACAGCGGCCGAACGCCAGGCGGCCAAGCACCATTTGCGGCACACCGGTGCGGTGCCCCATCAGGCAGAAGGCCGCAAATAGCGCCGCGCCGAGCAGATTGCCGATCAGGACCACGGCGAGCGTTTGTAGAAGGCTCAGGCCGAGCTGGATGCCGAACGCGCCAAGCACCCAGTTGATCGGCGCGACGTTTGCTCCGGTCCAGATCCAGAACTGGTCAAACGGTGACGACGTTCGGTGCGCCGCCGGCACCGGCCCAATTCCATGCGCGTCGAAACCGGCCTCATCGAACGCCGCACCTTGTGTCTGCTTGGCCAACATGTTGCTCCCCTGTCCGGCGCATCGGTTTCGGCCGGGATGGGGCATCTCAGCAAGATCAGGCCTCGAGCGGTAATGAGAATTGCTCAAGCGGGGTAGACGAAAGGTCGAGAGTGAAGCGTGCCCGGAGGTTCGTAGACGTTCGATCGGGAAAACTGTGGTCGGTCGCACCGGATCCTTCGTCATGGTGTGGCGGCGGTTCACCGTTGAGGAATTCTCAACCCACCTGACGAATTCATCAATCGCACCGGGCGCTGCCCTCGCACATCGTGCGGCGGACGCATGGATACTCCATCAGCCGAGGTTTTACGGATGACGACACTTCTGCATATCGACGCCAGTCCGCGCGGCGACCGTTCGGTTAGCCGAAAGCTTTCGAAGGCCTTTGTCGACCAATGGCTGGCGCACGAACCCGGCGCCACCGTCATCGCCCGCGACATCGGACATAATCCGCCGCCCTTCATCACGGAAGCGTGGGTGGCCGCGGCGTTCACCGCGATCGACGAGCGCACGCCCGCTCAACACGACGAGCTCCGCCTCTCCGATACGTTGATCGACGAACTCGCGCGCGCCGACGTTATCGTCATCGGCGCGCCGATGCACAATTACGGCATGCCATCGGCCCTAAAATCGTGGTTCGACAAGGTGATCCGCATCGGCAAGACCTTTACCTTCGACCTTGCCCGCGGCGATTATCCGCTCGAGCCGATCATGAGCGGCAAGACGCTGGCGGTACTGAGCTCGCGGGGTGAGTTCGGATTCGGGCCCGGCGGTGTGCGGGAGCACATGAATCATCTCGAGACCCACATCTTCACCTGCGCGCATTATCTCGGCGTGCGGGAGAGCCATCTGATCGCCATCGACTATCAGGAGTTCAACGACGAACGCCACCGGCAGTCCGTCGACGACGCCTTTGCTGCGATCCCCGTCCTGGTCCGGCAGTGTCTCGGGATTGACGGTCCTGCTAGGGTGGCGGCCGAATGATCAACCGCGACCGCCTCACGGCAAGAGGATAGTCTCATGATCCGCAACCCCATCCCCTGGCCGAACGGGGCGCGTTGCGCCTGTGCGATCACGTTCGACGTCGATGCCGACAGCCTGATCCACATCGCCCGGCCGAACGACTCGTTCGACCGACTCTATCCGATCTCGATGGGACGATACGGGCCGACAGTCGGCGTGCCGCGCATCCTTGAGACCTATCGCCGCCTCAGCCTCAAGCAGTCGTTCTTCATGCCTGCCTGGACCATGCAGCGCTATCCCGACGCGGTGGAAGCGATCCTCAAGGACGGGCACGAGATCGGCCATCACGGCTATCTTCACGAGGACCCGACCACGATATCCGGCGCCGAGCAGCGCGCGGCGTTCGAGCGCGCTCTCGAGGTGCATGTTGCGATGACCGGACGCAAGCCGCGCGGGTATCGCGCGCCGGTCTACAACGCCAACCAGGCCACCATCGACCTCTTGATCGAGCACGGTTTTGTCTACGACTCGTCGCTGATGGCCGACGACGTTCCGTATTTGATGCGCACGGCGCGCGGATCGCTGTACGAGATGCCGCCGCACTGGGGATCGGACGATTGGCCGCCGTTCGCCCACTACGCGGAGATCGGCTACATGATGCCGGTCAAATCGCCGAGCGAAGGCCTGGCGGCATCGTTCGAGGAGTTCGAGGCTGCGTATGAAGCCGGCGGATTCTGGATGGGGATCTGGCATCCGTTCCTGACCGGCAGGCTGGCCCGCTGGCGCGCCGCCGAGCGCTGGCTCGAAAAGGTCGTCGCTGAACGCAAGGTGTGGTTCGCGCCGCTTGAAGCCATTGCCGCCCACATCGATGGCCTGGTTACCTCCGGCAGCTATCAGATCCGGGTCGAGACGCTGCCCTACTTCACGCAGCCCGTGTCATGAGTGGTGGCGAGGCGGCGCGAAACGTCGCCGCCTCGCCGCTCAGCCAGTCGACGAACGCCGCGACGGATTTGCGCCGCGCGGCACCGTTCGCTTCCACCAGGCGGAAGGCGAAGCCGGGAAGTGCCGGCCCGTCGACCCGGCGGAGCGTTCCCTCGCGCAACTGATCGTCGACCAGCGCATCGCTGCACAACAGAGGCCCAAGGTGTCACCGCGGCCGACACGCCGACTGCCTCAAGCGCCGATGCCAGGTTTTGCGTGCAGTTATCGTGATGGCCGACGACGCCGAGTTGGCGATAGCGATGGATGTCGCAGGCGGCGATGAGCGTGTCATGGATTCCGGGCGTTGTGTCGGCGACGAGGGTAAGGATCGCGCGGCGCCGGTTCGTCGTCAGCGTATCGCCGACCCTGGGAATGAGCCGCAGCATCGCGGCGCGGCTGTGCTCCATGGACATGAATTCGCTGGTGTCGCCGGCATTGAACGCCCAAGTGTCGACCACCTGCTTGCCGTGGGTATTGACGACGGTCACGGTCTCACCGGCCGGGAGGCGTACCGCCACGCCATGCCGGGCCGGAATCAGCTGGGCGCCGGTGAGATCGAGGGTTGCAGCATTCACGTGAGGTCTCCTTCAACCGTTTCGGCATTGGAGCACTCCCGCGCATGCAATTCTAATAATATTAGTTGCATCCATTATAGCTTATTCATATGGTCGGACATGCGCTTGAGGCAGCTCGAATGCTTTCGCGCCCTGATGCTCCACGGCACCATGACCAGGGCGGCCGAACTGCTCGGCATATCGCAGCCTGGGATCAGCACGATGATCGCGGGCCTCGAGCACGAAACCGGGCTGACCCTGTTCTTGCGCCGCGGCGGGCGCCTGCAGCCGACGCCGGAAGCCAAATTGTTCTACGTCGAGGCGGCGCGCGCGCTCGAAGCCGTCGAGAATGCATCGCGTGTGGCCGCGGAGATCCGATCCGGGCGGCGCGGACATCTTGCGATCACGGCCTATCCAAGCATTTCCATCAGTCTGTTGCCGCGCTTGCTGTCGCAGTTCGCCACCAACCGGCCCGAGTTGCAGATGAAGATCATCACCCGGAATTCCGCGACGGTGCGGGAATTGATGTCGACGCAGCAGTTCGATCTCGCGATCGCCGAGCTGCCGCTCGATTATCCGACCTCGCATATGGAGGTGTTCTCATACGAATGCCTGTGCATGCTGCCGAAGACGCATCCGTTGGCGAAGCTCAAGCAGATCACGCCGGATGATCTCGATGGCGTCCCGTTCATCACTTTGTTTCGCGGCGATCCGGTCTACCAGCAGCTTGCGTCCGCCTTCTCCGAATACGGAGCGCGCTGGAACGTGGTGGCGGAGACCGAGTTCTTCTCGACCGCGTGCCAGCTGGTCGCAGAGGGCCGCGGCGTCGGCATCGTCGATCCGGTGGTGAGTCGCCCCTTCACCGAGGGTCTCGTCACCCGTCCGTTCAAGCCGAAGATCCATTACCAGATCGCGATCCTGTCCCCCACGCATGAAGCCCTCTCGCAGGTGGCGCAGGACTTCATCGGGCTGTTGCGGAGCGCACTGCAGGGATAGGACGGCGTCCGCGAACCATCCTTCAACGCGCGCGTCGCTAGCGAACGCAATCGTGCAAGATCGTGCTCAAGCGTGGAAAAGCGTGAGTTGTGGTGCGCCATTCAGAATAAAGCCAAAAACTCGTATGCTATTGAAATAACTATATAATTTTAGCACCAACGCCTGAACCGCGTGCGCGGATCTCATCTTGGCCTGGCCGTAACAGCAGTCTGCCTTCCAGCAGGTCCTTCAAGGCCGCATTGTCCATCGCGTCGGCCAGCAACTGCTTCAGCCGCGCATTCTCGTCCTCCAGCGTCTTTAGCCGCTCGGCCTCCGACACCTCCATCCCGTCGAGCTTCGCTTTTCATTTGTAGATGCTGGCGTCGCTGACGCCATGCTTGCGGCAGATCGGCGACGGAAACGTCGGCTCATGCTCATTCAAAATTCAGATGATCGGCTCTCCTGAAAAGTAGCTACGCTTCGCGGCCCGGTCCTCGTGCGGCGCGTCATTACCGCAATCCGCGTCGTAGCGTCGCATCATCCCGAAGATTCCTTGCCAATCCCCGGCGCAAGTCTTTGACTTCTCCCAATAAAAAAGGGACCGATCCGCAAGGGATCGCTATTCCAAAGGGAGGAGGAAACCATGACCAAATCAAACAAGGGTGGCACTTCCAGCCGCCGCCGCTTTCTCAAGGTCATTGCTGCAGGAGCCGCCGCGACGGTAGCCGCGCCGACGATCGTTAGCGCGCAGGGCCCAGTTAGTATGCGCTTTCAGAGCACATGGCCGTCGAAGGATATCTTCCACGAATACGCACTCGACTACGCCAAGACGGTCAACGACATGACCGGCGGCGACCTCAAGATCGAGGTGCTTCCCGCCGGCGCCGTGGTGCCCGCGTTCGGACTGATCGATGCCGTGTCGAAAGGCACGCTCGACGGCGGCCACGGCGTGCTGGTCTACCACTACGGCAAGCAGAACGCGCTGGCGCTGTGGGGTTCGGGGCCGGGCTTCGCCATGGACGCCAACATGCTGCTCGCCTGGCACAGGTGGGGCGGCGGCAAGGAGCTTCTCGCCAAGCTGTATGCATCGCTCGGCCTGAACGTCGTTTCGTTCCCCTACGGTCCGATGGCGACGCAGCCGCTCGGTTGGTTCAAGAAACCGATCACCAATGCCGACGACTTCAAAGGCATCAAATTCCGGACTGTCGGCATCTCCATCGACATGTTCACCGCCATGGGCGCCGCGGTCAACGCGCTGCCCGGCGGTGAAATCGTATCGGCGATGGATCGCGGCCTGATCGATGCGGCCGAGTTCAACAATGCCTCGTCGGACCGCCTGCTTGGTTTCGCCGACGTCTCCAAGGTCTGCATGCTGCAGAGCTACCACCAGAACGCCGAGCAGCTCGAAATCACCTTCAACAAGGCCAAGTACGACGCGCTTCCGGACAAGATGAAGGCGATCATTGCCAATGCGGTGACCGCCGCTTCGCAAGAAATGCAATGGAAGGCGATCGACCGCTACTCGAAGGACTACGTCGAGTTGCAGACCAAGGACAAGGTGAAATTCTACAAGACGCCGGATTCAGTCCTCAAGCGGCAGCTCGAGATCTTCGATGATATCGTGAAGAAGTACTCGGCGACAAATCCGTTGTTCAAGGAAATCGTCGAATCGCAGATCGCGTTTGCCAGCCGGGCGACGCAATGGGAACAGGACACCGTCGTCAACCGCAAGATGGCGTTCGATTACTACTTCGGGCCGAAAGGGACCGCAAAGAAGACCTGACGGCATGAATCGGCAAGGCACCGTTCGGGACGGCGACCGGACGGTCGCCTTGTCATTTCATTCTTTCCTCGGATTAATCGGCGGCGACCAATGACCGTCCAGAAATTTCTGCTTGTCATTGACGAAATCAGCACGTGGTGCGGCAAGGCCGCCGCCTGGCTGATCATTTTGCTGATGGCCGTCGTCTGCGTCGAAGTGTTCAAGCGCTACATCATGAACATGCCGACGGCGTGGATCTTCGATCTTGATAACATGCTGTACGGAAGCGCGTTTATGCTGTGCGGCGCCTACACGCTGGCTCAGAACGCCCACGTCCGCGGCGACTTCCTTTACAGCTCGATGCGACCGCGCATGCAGGCGTGGCTGGACATCGTGCTGTATGCGGCTTTTTTTATCCCTGGTATCGCCGCCCTCATTTACGCGGGCTTTGACTACGCTGCCGACTCGTGGCGGATCGCGGAGCATTCGAATGTGACGGCAGATGGGCCGCCGGTTTATCACTTCAAATCCGTGATCCCCATCGCCGGCGCGCTGGTGATGCTGCAAGGCGTCGCCGAGATCGTGCGTTGCGTCGTCTGCCTGAAGACCGGCGAATGGCCCAGCCGGCTGAGGGACGTCGCGGAGATCGACGTCATCGAGCAGCAGCTCGCCCACAGCGAATATGTTGACGAGGAGTCGCGCAAAATCGCCATCGAGCGGGCGCATGAGATCGACGAGAGTGCGCGCCAGCGCGGTATGGGCGGGGACCTGAACACATGAGCGATCCGGCACTCGGGCTCCTGATGCTCACGCTCATCGTGGTTGTGATCATGATGGGCTTCCCGACGGCGTTCACGCTGATGGGCCTGGGCATATTGTTTGGCTACATCGCGTTCTATGATCCGACGCATTCCTGGGCCGACAACCGCGTGTTCGATTTGATGGTTGAGCGCACCTACGGCGCCATGACCAACGACGTCCTGATCTCCATCCCGCTGTTCGTGCTGATGGGCTATGTGATGGAGCGCGGCGCACTGGTCGACAAGATGTTCTACTCGATCCAGCTCGCGTTCCGCCGCGTGCCGGCTTCGCTTGCGGTCGCGACCCTGATCGTCTGCACGTTTTGGGGGATCGCGAGCGGCCTTGTCGGCGCGGTGGTGGTGCTGATGGGCGTCATCGCATTTAATCCCATGCTCAAGGCGGGATACGACGTGAAGCTCGCCTCCGGCGTCATCACGGCGGGCGGCACGCTCGGCATTCTGATTCCGCCGTCGGTCATGATCATCGTCTATGCTGCGGTCGCCGGTCAGTCGATCGTCAAGCTGTACGCAGCGGCGATGTTCCCGGGCTTCTTTCTGTCGTTCCTGTATCTCATTTACATAGTCGCCTGGGCGATGATCAGTCCGAAGATCGCACCGCCATTGCCGGAGGACCAAACGAAGGTTCCGGTGCCGGCATGGCTGTCGAAGGTCGAGCACACCTATCGATCGCAAACGATCCTGATTTCGCTGATCAAGGGGCTGCTCTCGCCGTCGCAGGCAAGGCGAATCGACGCGGAAGGCCGTCCCGTCAGCTACTGGATGCTGCTCTCAAGCTTCGGTTACGCGCTGGTGCCGCTTATGATCGTCGCCGGCACGATGGCCACCGTCTGGTGGTACGTCGTTATTCACCAGCAGGCTGCCATCGAACTCGCGGTAACCGGCGTACAGCAATTGGGCACACCAGAGCTGGTTACGAACGAGGCCACGCCCGCTGAACTGGGGCCAGGACTCGAATTCTACCTCTGGTTCTGGGGCATCGCGGCTGTTTGCGCGCTGTTGCAGGTCCGTTACTACTGGAGGTTCAACGCCGAGCGGCTCTCGGTCGTGAAACTGCTGACCTCGTCGACCATGCCGCTCGGCATTCTCACCATCGTCGTGCTTGCCGTAATCCTGTTCGGAATCTGCACCGCGACCGAGTCCGCCGCCGTTGGCGCCTTTGGCGCATTCTTGCTGGCGCTGCAAGCCCGCACGCTCGACTGGAAGCGTACCAAGGAAGCGGTGTTTCTAACCGCGAAGACCACCGCGATGGTGTGCTGGCTGTTCGTCGGCTCGGCGCTGTTCTCGGCAGTGTTCGCAATTCTCGGCGGGCAGGCGCTGCTTGAGCGATGGGTACTCTCGCTCAACATGACACCGGTGCAGTTCATGCTCCTGTCGCAGGCGATCATCTTCGTGCTCGGCTGGCCGCTCGAATGGACCGAGATCATCATCATCTTCGTGCCGATCTTCCTGCCGATGCTGAAGCACTTCAACATCGACCCGATCCTGTGGGGGACGCTGGTGTTCGTAAACCTGCAGGCGGCGTTCCTGTCACCGCCGGTCGCGATGTCGGCGTTCTACCTTAAGGGCGTCTCACCGAAGCATGTCACGCTCAACCAGATCTTCGCCGGCATGATGCCCTACATGCTGATCGTCATCCTGTGCATGGTGATCATGTATCTCTGGCCCGGCATGACGCTGTGGCTACCGAACTATCTGTACGGGAGTTGAGGCGGAGCGGGGGGCGCCGGGCACTCGTCACACGGAAATGGTGCCCAGGGAGGGAATCATACGCAACCACCGACAGGACGAATTGCTGTTTATCCTCAATATGGTAGCGTGAGTGCCTGGCGCGGTGGCGTAGGTTCGCTTCATCGCCAAATCCGACCGCGCTAATCCTGCGCTTGATTGGGATCAGAAGCTTGCTCTTTCATGAGCCGATGCAAATGCCCGCGACTGATGCCGAGCAGCCCTGCTGCTTGGCGCTTGTTACCGCCCGTTTTCTCCAAGGCGGCTCGAATTTCCGTCGCGGTTTGAGACCGGATGCGCCGCTTCAGCGATCCGGACGCCTTCTCCGGTTCTGGCCTCGACGGGGCATGTTGGGGGAGCACCGACAGTTGACCGGTCACGATGAACCGGGTGAGCACGTTCTCCAGCTCCCGCACATTTCCAGGCCACCCATATGCGCCCAGCGACGCCAACTCTTTTCGCGATAAGTTCCTGGTTTCGCTGCCCAACCGCTCCCCAATCCGAGTGAGCAATTGTCGGGCGAGAAATTCGATATCGTCCCGCTCACGGAGGGACGGCACGCTGATCGGCAACACGCTCAGGCGGTAATAGAGATCCTGCCGAAAGCGGCCGGCCTGGACCAGTTCCGGAAGTGATTGATTGGTTGCGCAAACAATTCGGACATTGACCCCAACCGGAGTTGTGCCGCCTACCCGCACCATCTCATTCGTCTGAAGCACCCGCAGCAAACTGCCCTGCAGATGCAGCGGCATATCTCCGATTTCGTCCAAGAACAGGGTGCCCCCGGAAGCCAGTTCGAACTTGCCCGGCTTTCCGCGGCTTCGGGCGCCAGTGAACGCGCCACCTTCATAGCCAAACAATTCGGCTTCAATCAATTCGCCCGGGATTGAAGCACAATTGATCCAAACAAAGGGGCCCTCGGATCGGCTCGAATTCGTGTGAATCGCGTGGGCGGCCAATTCCTTGCCGGAACCGGTCTCTCCCGAGATCAACACGGGCAGGTCGTGGCCGGCGACGACCTCGAGCGAGTGCCGGTACGCCTCAATGAGCCCGCCTTCACCAACGATGTCGCGCATGCCGAAGCGGGAGCGCCATTGCTTGTTAGCCTGCGGCAGCGCCAGTTCGGCTTGCGCGACCCGGCGGAATGTCCTCTTCAAAGCACCGAGATTCGAGAACAGAGCCATACCGACCGCGCCAATGATGCGGCCATCCTGAAGCACTGGGACCTGCCGCGTAATGAGTTGGTGTCCGCGCACTTTCAGGGGATAACCGATATGGCTGCCTTCCCCGCGCGCCACGAGATGGAGCTTGGTTTGCGGACCAACGACATCGGTAATATGCCGCCCAATGAAGTCGTCGGCCTGGCCTCCCAGCAATCTGCAATACGGCTGGTTGATCAACACGATCGTCCCTGACGTATCAACCGCGACCAAGCAGTCCGAGACATGATCGAGGACAAGCTTCAGGAAGCCCGCCTCCTCGGACGACCCGGCAATCCACTGAGACAGAACCATCGCGGAATCCTCCGATCAGCGAGTGTGACAGTTACGCGACATATTGTCACAAAAACGCGACACTAGCGCCGCGATCGGAAAGCGTCAAACCGGATGGGCCGCTCCCCCCGCATGCATTTTGGCAGCGAGAACAATTCGTTAGCCGCCCCCGTGCCGCAGGGCGCCGAGATGGCACGGCGCTTGCGATCTTACTGTGATGGAATCGGCCTCAGGAGGGAGCGGAATGACGACCATGAGAACCATCGCAGTCGGCGATACTGTCGTGCAGGTGTCCGGAGCAGGAATGCCGTTGGTGTTCGTGCACGGCTTTACGACAACAGCAGAATTCTGGCGTGAGCAGGTCGAGCCGTTCTCGACCGGTCATCAGATGGTTCGCATCAACCTGCCCGGTCACGGCCGCTCGCCACGCCCCGAAGATCGAAAATATACGATCGACGCTTTCGTCGAAGACGTGCTCGGGGTGTACCGCGCATTGTCCATCGAATCGGCCGTTCTCGTCGGGCTTTCGATGGGCGGAACTGTGGCCCAGAGCCTCACGCTCGCCCACCCGGAGCGCGTGCGAGCACTGGTGCTGGTGGGAGCCACGCCGCATGGATTGGGCGAAGATGTCAATGTCGATAATGTGCGCAAAGCCATTGACGAACTGGGTGTCGCGACAGCGAGCCAGAAGGTGATCGAACGATCCTTCGGCTCCGCCGCGAGCGCTGAGCTCATCGACTTCGCCAGGAACGAGGTCACACAGACGCCGGCCTTTGTCGCGCACCAGGCGATTGCCTCGCTGAACGCCTCGGATAGCCGCGCGAGGCTTGGAGAGATCTGCGTGCCGACGCTGGTCCTCGTCGGCGAGGAGGACGTCATCACCCCACCGAGCGAATCGCAGACCTTGGCAGACAGCATTCCCAACAGCCACCTTCACATCATACCATCGGCGGGCCATTTCCCGATGCTTGAGCGACCAGAGACATTCAATCGCTTGCTGAACGAATTTCTAGCGCAGCACGACGTGCTGCCACGCCCGACAGAAGACGCGGCGTCTTACACCCACCAAGCCGTTTGATGCGGGAGGATCGAATGTCCATTCAAGCTATCGAATCAGAATCCATCCTCGCGTCCAACCGCCTCGATCGCGATACCAAACGCATTATCTTCGCGGCCGCCCTGGGCACCGTTTTCGAGTGGTATGATTTTTTTGTCTACGGCTCGTTGGCAGCGTTTTTCAGCACGCTGTTCTTTCCGAAGGGAAATGACACGGCGGCACTGCTCGCAGCATTGGCGACCTTCGGCGCGGGCTTCGTTCTTCGCCCGCTCGGCGCCATCGTCTTCGGACGCCTCGGCGATCTCGTCGGTCGCAAAAAGACATTCCTCGTAACAATGCTGGTGATGGGCCTCGCCACCGCGGCCGTCGGCCTGCTGCCCTCATTCGAGACATTCGGTTGGTGGGCCCCGACCATTTTGGTTGGATTGCGCCTGCTGCAAGGGCTCGCTGTTGGCGGCGAATTCGGGGGTGCGGTCACCTACGTTGCCGAGCACTCCGATCCGGACAAGCGAGGCTTCACGACAAGCTGGATCCAGATCACAGCGACGCTTGGGCTGTTTCTCTCGCTGGCGGTGATCATTCTTTGCCGTTCTTCCATGTCGGCGGAGAGCTTTTCGAGCTGGGGCTGGCGCATTCCATTCATCGGATCAATCGCGCTTCTGATCCTCTCTTTGTACATCCGGCTGAAGCTGCACGAGTCGCCAGTGTTTCAGCAGATGAAGGCCGAGGGTAGAGGCTCGAAAAATCCAATCGCCGATACATTTGGTGATGGGCGCAATCTGCGTTTGGTGCTCGTGGCCATCTTTGGGGTCGTGGCAGGTCAGGCGGTGATTTGGTACACGGGGCATTTCTACAGCCTCTATTTCATGACCACCGCACTGAAGATGAGCCAGGATCAGGCCAACTTCTACCTCCTGGTCGCGCTCATTCTCGGCACACCATTCTTCCTGTTCTTCGGCTGGCTCTCCGACAAGGTGGGGCGCAAGTGGATCGTTGTCACGGGATGCGCCCTATCTGCCCTGCTGATCATGCCGCTATTCCAGAGTCTTGCGACTTACGGCAATCCGGCGATTGCAGAATTCCGCGCCAACACTTCGGTGGTCGTACACGGCGACGACTGCGGCGAGGATCAGTCCTGGATTGCTCAGCTCTTCCGCCCCCAAGCGACGAAGGAATGTACGCGCGTGAAGGCATTCCT